>NZ_JBCOSQ010000112.1:0-8591 GCF_040920905.1 Butyricimonas sp. RTP31003st1_G1_RTP31003_210430
GTCCGGATATAGAGAAAGCCCACAAGTTTCAGTCACAGGCTATGGAAGAAGTCATGTATTATGCAACGGATGACAAAGTATATGCTGTTTTGCTAACGGCGTCACATCCCCAGGCATTACCTAAATATGAGGCAAATCCGGGAGAAAAGATTACGGGAATTCAAGTGGTTGAGTACTGTGAGGGAAAACTGGAAATTCCGAATACCGATAAACCGGGCGAATTGACGGATCTGGGAGCTAGTAATCACATGATGTTGGTTATGACTTATAACGAAACGACCCGGGAGGGAAAGGTAATTGCTGTTCCAATCTTATCCTTGGGAACTGGTGACTTGATTCAAGATAAGACCTATCATCGGGAATACGGTCCTTTCGGACGGATATTGAAAACAACTTGTTATCACACGCGTTAAATTGATGATTATGAAAATATTAATGAATATCATATTATTGTCGTTATTAAGCATGAGTATAATGTCTTGCCATGATAATGATGATGTGGAACCTTTGGTGCAATTGAATAAATACCGGGCCAAAGAGATCAAGGGGCATAATGCTTTGTGGGGAGATTTTAAAATTAGTCTGAACTATATTGATAATAGTCTGGATTTAGGATTTATTACAGATCGTAATCAAGATACTATCGGGAGGTTGAATAGTTCTCAAGTTCTTATGTTGGTTCCGTCTATCAGTCAGGAAGAGATTGATCAGTTGGAGCCGGGAAGTACTATTCCGATGAAATATCAGGTTATTTTCCAGATACAAAGAAAGACGAATCAGGAGGTCATTTATCATTATGCAAAAGAGGATTTACAATACGTTCTCAAGTATTCGGAGAGTTATTTGTTCGAATATGATGACACTTTAAGGATGGACCGTAAGATTATGAAATGGCGTCGTATCGGTGATTCGAAGACGGATGATCCGTTAATGCGTATGGTATATACTTATAATGGCGATCGGCTTACGGGCGGCGAATACGCCACGTATATCTCAAATTGGGAGCCTCGTTCTCACGTG
Organism: Butyricimonas sp. RTP31003st1_G1_RTP31003_210430; assembly: GCF_040920905.1. NCBI lineage: Bacteria > Pseudomonadati > Bacteroidota > Bacteroidia > Bacteroidales > Odoribacteraceae > Butyricimonas > Butyricimonas sp. RTP31003st1_G1_RTP31003_210430. The sequence goes on from NZ_JBCOSQ010000112.1 coordinate 1,021, forward strand.
GAATATAGTTATGATGGAAATCAATTGATTGGGATCAAAGAAACAACAATGGATGGACAGGTTGTCTTTACCAAAACTTTCATTTATTCAGGGAGTGATCGGTTGAAAGTCAAGACGGAGGATCATGGGGTTGTCCGGGAAGTGGACTATGTGTTGAATTCTGACGGGTATGTAACCCGGATTGACGAGGGAGACGGGAATTATATGGAGGTTGAATATGAACTGGGACATGGGGATTTGAGTACGTTGGTATCAAATATTGTAAAAATACAAGGTGAACCATTTATTAAATAGTGAATATGAAAATTATAGCATTAGTTATTTTACTTGTGACAACGATTATTGGTTGCCATTCTCTGAAAGTGAACACGATTCATTTGAAAGGACAGATGGCGGATATGGGTACACAAGAAGTGATTATGGAGTACACGGGAGTGACAGGAGATTTTGGTACGAGTTTGAACAGGATAATCAAAACGGATGCTTCCGGTTATTTTGATACGACTTTTGTGTTGGAGCAACCGACGTATTTCAATATCAGTCGTAACATTCTTTACCTTTCACCCGGTGATGATTTGGAAGTTTACTTGACACCGGATACCCGTCAAGCGACTTTTAAGGGAAAAGGGAGCGAGGCGCAGTTGTTTTTGAAAGATAGGCTTTATCCCAAGGGGGGCTCTTTTCTTTTGTCCGGACGGAATGTAAGGGAGAATTTTGAGAAGACGAAAGAGGTGGTGGATGCGCTTGCGGCTTCTAAATTGGCTCAACTGGATACTCTAAAGGGGGTAACGGAGCTTTTTAAGGAGAATGAACGTATTCGGGTAAAGGCGAATTTGTTGAATAGTTATTTGACTTATGCTCTGTATAATAAAGAAAATGCAGGAGCGTCACGGGAGGAACAAAGGCAATGGTACGGGCGTTTTATTACTTCTGTTACCCCGGATGTAAATCAACTGATGCGAGAGATTACGAAAAACGAGTATCTGGATATTATAGATGTCAGGGATGTGATCGTGTATAACTTGGATCAAGCGGAATTTATGCAAGGGGTGGAGATTACCCCGGAAATGCGGGAAATCAAGGAAGCTTTACAAGTTTTGGCGAAATTAGATTCATCAACAGATCCGGAGGTGATTCTGAACATGGAGGAAAAGACAAAATCTTTTCAGCACGAGGGAATTGTTTCCGAATTGCAGGAGAAGATCCGTAATGTGAAAAGTCTGATGACGGGACAACCGGCCCACGAGATTATCATGACAGATGTTGATGGGAATGAAGTCTTGTTGAGTAGTTTTAAAGGCAAAAATATTTATTTGGATTGTTGGGCGACGTGGTGCGGTCCTTGTATTCAGGAATCCCCGGCATTTGTTGCGTTAAGTGAAAAATATAAGGATAAAGATATTGTCTTTATTCAATTGTCAACAGATAATTCTAGAAAGACTTGGTTGAGTTACTTGAAACAAAAGGAATCGGTAGTGCCTCAGTTTAATTCTGTCGATAACGAAGGATTGAGAGTGAACTGGCAGATCAAGTATATTCCTCGTTTTATCTTGATTGACAAGGAATTTAATATTGTTGAGTCTTTTGCCCCGAGGCCTTCTGATCCGGAAATTACCGAACATTTGGATGCCTTGCTTGCAAAATGAATGATTATTGATAAGTAAAAGTAATTGTCGGATTTTCTTCCGGCAATTATTTTTTCCGGTTGATACTCGTACTTTCTCAGAAGGAATGCTTTATTCGCAGATTTAGGAGTGTTCAATAAATATTTAGTGCAAATTAATGTAAAATAGTGTATTCAAAATGTGATAATATAGTTATCATATTGTGAGCCGCTCCCATTCCGCTCCCATTCCTCCCCTATTCCGCTCCTATTAGAATAATAATATATTGTATTACAATAGGAATTATTAACATTTGAAAAAGTCGATTATAGCTATTTGAAAACAGGATAATAACCCTATCTGATAGAAATTTTATTTGAATGCTCGTTTTACAAGGATAAATCACTGTTTGTCCGGGTATACCTCGATGTGGAAACGATTGCTTGCATTTTTTCTTTTGGTGTATATGCTTGATATTATATTTTTTGGAGGATAATTATATTGTTTTGTAATTATAAAGCCGTACTTTTGTTCACCCGTGGGTCGCAAAGTATGGAGAGGAAAAATGAAGATACCAGTTTATTGTTGAAGCACTTGCAAGAAGGTGACGAACGAGCTTTTCGGACGTTATTTGAGGAGTTTTATGCATCATTGTGCTTGTTTGCGACCCGTTATTTGGGTGATCGGGAAGAGGCCGCGGATGTGGTGCAAGAGACGTTTTTAAAATACTGGAACAAACACACGGATTTTGATGATTACCGGAAGATAAAGTCTTTTCTTTATGTAGTTGTGCGTCATGCCTGTCTTAATTTATTGCGTGACCGGGAGTTACGTTCCCGTATCCCCGAGGAGTGGATTGAGGATTCTGAACAGGAGTTTCGAAATCAAGTGATGGAAGAGGAGGTACATCGTATTTTTAATCATGCGATAGATAAGCTACCCTTACAGATGCGAATGGTAATTAATCTTTCTTTAGATGGATTGAAGAATTCGGAGATTGCTGAAAAGATGAATCTTTCGGAAGGAACCGTTCACGCCTACAAAAAAGAAGCCTACAAAAAGTTGAGAATCAGCTTGAAGGATTACTATTATTTATTGCCTTTTCTTTTATTCATATCTCGTTAAATATTAATTAACGTTAAATACCGAATATCAGACACTCCCTAAAATCCATTTTTTGTGTTCTAGCTGTGAATTTAATCTAATAGTAGCATAAAATGGATGATGACTTCTTTGATATTGTTGAGCTAGTTAGTAAATACATGACAGGAGAATTGACCGGAACAGAACGGGAGAGTTTGGATAACTGGTTGAGTCTTTCCGAAGATAATCGTAAATGGTTTCATGAGGTTACCGAAAAAGAATTTATATACCGGAAACGTCAGGAGTTGAGATCCATTGATGTAAAGGGTGGATGGAAAGCTCTTTCTCGTAAACGAGCCAAGGAGAATAGGAGGCGATTGGGGATTCGTGCGTTGAAATATGCTTGTGTTTTTATTCTACTGGTTGTTTCTTCCATGTATTTTTTAATGCAGCGTGTTGATCGGGAAGAAATTATTCCAGTGGAGAGTGCCGAGATCCTTCCCGGAACTTCCAGGGCTATCCTTTACATGGCGAATGGTTCTATTATTGATCTAGCCAATCATGATCGGGATTCATTGCGAGAATTAGATGGAACGATTATTGGCTTGGATGGCGAGAGTATTACCTATAAAAATGCGGTAGATTCGGTAGTCAGTTCAGATTTGTATAACGAGCTTGTGATTCCCAGGGGTGGTGAATACGTGTTGACGCTTGCGGATGGAACGTTGGTATGTTTGAATGCTGGATCTAAATTGCGATTCCCCGTGCAATTTAGCGGAATCACGAGGAAAGTAGAATTGGAAGGGGAAGGGTATTTTCAAGTGGTACGTAATGAAGAAATGCCTTTTGTTGTCAATGCATCCGGGGTGAATATCACGGTGTTGGGAACGGAATTTAATGTATCGAATTATCCAGAGAATGGCGATGTACAAACAACGCTGATCAAGGGTAAGGTGCAAGTAACTCTTTCGGAAGATACGGGTGGTTATATCTTGCACCCGGGAGAACAAGCCGTGTATAATAAGGAAAACGGTGAAATCACGGTGGCAAATGTTGACGTGTCATATGTTACGGCTTGGCGGGAAGGGCGTCTTCGTTTTCGGGATCGTCCTCTAAAAGAGATCATGGATTTTATTTCTCGTTGGTATGATGTGGATGTGGTATATGAAGATGAGAGCGTGAAAAATTATCTTTTCGGGTGTAATTTTAATCGTCACGTGACGGTGACTCCTTTGCTGGAATTATTCCAGAGTACGGGGACTGTCCGCTTTGAAGTGGTTGGAAAGAAAATCATCGTAAAAAAATAGCGAAGAATATGCAACTATTCTTCGCTTGTTAATAACACCTCTTGCTGGAGGCATTAAAAAATCGAATTTAATCAAATCAAAAGTATGAAAAAAAAACGTAGAAGTACTCGTTGGAAAGTAACAAATTTGTTTTTAGCTTTTCAGGTGGCTATTGTTTTGGTGTTGTCCGGAGGACACGTGTATGGAATGGCGGATGAACCACTACTTAATTTATCGTTGAAAAATGTGGCGGTAAAAGACGCTCTTTGGGAGATTGAGAAGCAATCCAAGATGGTTTTCGTGTATAATGCAGACGACTTGGGTAAGGCTGGCAAGATCTCTGTGGAGATCAAGGGTAAAACGGTACGGGAGGCTTTGGACATTTGTTTGAAGGATTCCGGATTTGAATACACGATAGAACAAAACACGGTCGTCATCAAACGTAAAGTAGCGGCAAAAACGGCTAATATTCAAAAAATCACAGTAAAGGGAAAGGTTGTTGATAAGAACGAGGTTGGCTTACCGGGAGTAACGATTTTACTAAAGGGAACGAGTGTGGGTATTGTGACGGACGTGAATGGTCATTATTCGATCACGATTCCCTTGACGGGCAGTCCGGTACTCGTGTTTACTTTTATCGGGATGAAAAAACAGGAAGTGGCGGTTAATGATCGGCAAGAGATTAACTTGGTCTTGGAAGACGAGCAAACAGAAGTTGAGGAGGTGGTTGTTACCGGTATTTATTCTCGTAAGAAAGAGAGTTTCACGGGTTCTTCTCAAACGTATAAAGCGGAGGAGTTGAAAATGGTCGGGAATCAGAATTTGTTGCAGAGCTTGAAAACATTGGACCCGGCATTTAATATCATGGAAAATAATCAATACGGTTCCGATCCTAACCGTACTCCGGATATTGAAATACGAGGGAAAACGAGTATCGTGGGGATGAAAGAAGAGTTTGGTGAAGACCCGAATCAACCTTTGTTTATCCTGGACGGTTTCGAGACAACTTTGGAAACGATCATGGATTTGAGTTTGGATCGGGTGGCTTCGGTGACAATATTGAAAGACGCGGCTTCTACTGCTATTTACGGTGCCAAAGCGGCGAACGGGGTTGTCGTGGTTGAAACGAAAGTGCCGGAAAAAGGACGTTTGCGTGTTTCATATAACGGGAGTTTTGATATTTCTTTCGCAGACCTGACGGATTATAATTTGATGAACGCGGAGGAGAAATTGAAGTTCGAGTTATTATCCGGTAATTTCAAGTCGAATCTGGTTGCCGTGGAAGAGGCTAATATGGTACGTTACAATAAGTTATTGTATGACGTGAAGAGGGGTGTCAATACGTATTGGATGTCAGAGCCTTTACGTACCGGGTTGAACCAACGTCATAATATCTACGTGGAGGGTGGTGATTCGCAAATGCGTTACGGTTTAGGAGTGAATTACACGAATATTCAAGGTGTGATGCAGGAGTCTCGTCGCCAGATCATGAGTGCTAACTTGGACTTGTTATACCGGCGAGGTAAATTAAGTTATAGTAATAAATTGACCGTCGATTACACGAAAACGAATAATCCGGTTGTGCCGTTCAGCGAGTATTCACGGGCTAACCCGTATTACCCGAAATATAATGAAAACGGGGGAATCGACAAGTGGTTGGAATATTTAGACAAGGGTACCGGCAGTATTTCCGTCCCAAATCCTTTATGGAATGCCTCGCTGAATAGCTATGATAAAGGTAACACGTTTAAGGTTCGGGATAATTTCCAGATGGAATATCGCCCGTGGACTTTTTTGTATGTACGGGCTAATTTTGGAATCACGAAGGCGACTTCGGATGATGAAAACTTTTTTTCCCCGGAAGACACGCGGTTTGACAATAGCACGGATGATCAAAAGGGTTCCTACACGGATACTCGCAACGAGAGTCTCTCGTACGAGGGGAGTTTCACGGTGACTTACGGGCAAGTGATCGCGGACGTGCATCAGGTTAACGCTGTGCTCGGAGCCTCGTGCAGCGAGTATAAAAGTGATTCAAAATCTTTTTCAGCGGAAGGTTTCCCGGAAGGAGATTTCACGACTCCTTCTTTTGCGAATGGTTACGCGTCTAGCGGGAAACCCTATTATTCAGATTCCAAGAAACGTTCTGTTAATTTCTATTTTAACGGGGGATATTCATACGACAATCGTTACTTGTTGGATGTAAACTTTCGTTCAGACGGGTCTTCCGTGTTTGGTACGAATAAGAAATTCACGACGACTTGGGCTGTCGGTTTGGCGTGGAATTTACACAACGAGGCTTTCATCAAGAATCACACGGATCTTTTCAATGTGCTAAAATTGCGGGCCTCAATCGGTAATCCCGGTAACCAGAATTTCGGTTCTTACAACACGATAACAACTTACAAGTTTAATAACTGGTTGTTGAATAATTTCGGAACAGGATTGTTGATAGACGGTTTCGGTGATCCCGATCTGGAATGGCAGAAAACGATTGATAAGAATATCGGTTTTGATTTGAGTATGTTTAACAATCGCTTTCACGTGAACTTTGATTATTACTACAAAGTGACCGACCCGTTGATGGCTTCTATCGGGATTCCCTTGTCGGTAGGTGTGTCCAGTCGATTGGCGAACGTGGGGAAACAGGTGAGCAAGGGATATAGCGGGACGATAAAGTATGCTTTCGTGTATCACCCGAAGGAACGAATCAACTGGACAACAAGCGTGACGTTCAGTCATGGACGTTCTTATTATGATAAGATCGGGAATAGCTTGAATCAATATAACCGGGAAAATCGTTCCAATAGTTTGGGGCGTTATTACGATGGAGGCAGTCCTTCTGACTTGTGGGCCGTTCGTTCGTTGGGAATTGACCCAGCGACGGGACAAGAATTGTTTTTAACCACGGGGGGAAGAATAACGTTTACTCACGATTATGCGAACGAGGTTGTCGTGGGCAATTCCGAACCGGATTTAGAGGGTGTTCTCGGTAATTCGTTGTACTATAAAGGATTTTCTTGTAGTATTTATTTGCGGTATAGTTTTGGTGCAGACGCGTTCAACCAGACGTTGTACGATAAAGTGGAGAACATTTCATCGTCGAATCTAATCCAGAATCAGGATAAGCGTGCTTTATACGATCGTTGGCAAAACGCGGGTGACAAGGCGAAATTCAAGGGTATCTCGTTGACGGAGAGTACGCCCATATCTTCCCGTTTCGTTCAGAAGAAGAATTATTTGACCTTTGAATCTATTCGCGTGGCGTACGAGTTTAACCATGAATGGATGCAGAAAATTCGTTTTTCAGGCATGACGGTAAGTGCCTACATGAGTGATATTTGTCGTTTTTCAACCATGAAGGATGAACGAGGAATTGATTACCCGTTTGCACGGAGTGTATCGTTCGCGCTATCAATTAATTTCTAATGAAGTAAAAGGTATGAAGAAGTCTATATATTTATTATTGATGATTGTTTTTTCCGGGTGTTCGGATTGGCTGGATGTCCGTCCGAGTGATCGGGTTTCAGAAGAGACTGCTTTTTCCACTGTTGCCGGTTTCAAGAAGGCCTTGAATGGTGTGTACGTGGATATGAAT
>NZ_JBCOSQ010000113.1:0-8535 GCF_040920905.1 Butyricimonas sp. RTP31003st1_G1_RTP31003_210430
CGCCAATACCGTCTGTATCACCACGGAATCGGATAAACTTATTTGCCTTCGTACCGTGGATATGCTGAAAGCATTTGATAATTCGAATCTACTTTTCGAGGAAATGGAAGCGGACGAGGAACCCTATTGCATGATTCGTAGTCTTGCCAGTATATTCTATTTCTCGAATAAAGGAATCCGCTCTTCTTCAACCAGTGAAAATAGCGGAAAAATGGGCTTCCCGTTGGATAACGGGGGAAGTAAACACGTTCAGATTGTAGACGGGGGATTTGGAGGACACGTGTATTGGAATAACACGAAACATCGTGTTATGACCGTGGACTACAATTGTGTTGCGGCCTCCGAAATCGAGTACAACACGGAGATTAATCAAGATAACCTAGAATGTTTATCGAGTGGCCTAAACTACGTGGGAGGAGCCGAAACCATCTATTTTCTGTGTCAGGATAAAGTTTCCGGCACCCGTTATCTGTACCTGCTTTCCGGTGGTGCGATTCTGGAGATCCGGCCGTTGAACTCGGCTTTGCATTTGGCGCAAGGAGATATTATTGCCGGGAACGGGTTAACCGGAACATTTATTTATAGTGTACATAACAATAAGCTGTATGCTTATAATTTTGATGCAGAAACAGAGATCGAAATTCCCGTCACGGGTCTTCCGACAGGAGAGACAATTTCTTATGTTTTTAATTTGTATTGGAATATGGGCCCCTTCGGGGACACTTCCTTGAATTTTGATCATATCGTGATCGGGACTCAGAAAGAAAACACCTATACCGTGTACTTGTACAATATCCGCGGGGGACAACCTTACGGTACTCCTATCGATCAGTTCTCCGGGGAAGGGAAATTGAAAAGTGTCCGTTATGTTTGCCAGTTAGTCGTGGATGTGACCGCCATGATGGGGCCGTTGTATGGATATGGCCCGTGTTTCCCTTATTGATAAATGATACGTTACTAAAAATTTAATACGATGAAAAAAATAATTCTATTCTTGTCCGTTTCCTTGTTTGCCCTTTCATTAGTGGCTCAGACGAATTTTCGTGATATTACTTACAAGGAGGCTCTTGCGGCTGCTAAAGCTGAAAAAAAACTCGTGTTTATTGATTTTTATACTTCATGGTGTGGACCTTGTAAGATGATGATGAAAAATATTTTCCCATTGAAAGAAGTCGGTAATTATTTGAATTCTAAATTTGTGTGTATAAAAATTGATGCGGAAAAGGGTGAAGGTCCTGAATTGGCAAAACGTTATCAAGTAAAAGCATACCCTACGTTTGTTGCTATTAATCCTGCCGAGGAAATCTTGATGACTAAAGTCGGAGGTTCGGGGAGTGGGAGTGGTTTTATCGGTAGTATTGACCGCCTGATAGATCCCGACAAGACACCCGAACGTATGAAACAACGTTATGAAAGTGGAGAACGTACGGCCGACCTGATTTCTGCTTATGCGGGTCTGAAAATGGAGGAAGTTCACAAAAACCGTCAACCGGATATGACCAAGAAGGATGAGGCTTTCAAGATGGTGCAGGATTATTTTGACGGTTTGAAGGACAAGGAAAGGTTGGCAGAAGAAAATTTGTTCATCTACACGTCTTACACGGAGAATCCCGCTGATACAATCGCACGATATATGATTGCGAACCGGGATAAATTCGCTCCCGCAATCAAGAATGATATTTCTGATCGAATAAAAGAACTGTACAAAATGGATGTTTTAAATTATCTGACGGCCCGGGTTCCTTTTAATCAACAGCAATATGACATTGTGAAAAAAGGAGTTATGGATTTGGGATTAAATAAAGATGATTATTACACGACGGCATTCCGCTTTATCGAATCTTACGGTGCGGGGGATATGGACGCTTTCATGACGTTATGCGAGAAAGAGTATGATCAATTGAATGATGATTACAAGTCTTCCCTCATGTATAGTTTTGCCGACGTGTTTGCTAGTGCGGACGAGGCGGTGAAAAAACGGGCGGCAAAATTTATACGTCATTCATTCCTGGATATGGACGCGACCATGATTATGTTTGTGGCCCAACAACTTATGCAATTGGAAGGTAAAGGCCATTAATTAAGATGTATTTTGTGATAGCTAAATGAATTATAACAATGTAAATAAATATTATGAGCACATATTTATTATTAAGATGGATGCTGTTTTTGTCTTTAATTTTCGGAGGAAGCCTTGCGACAACTCCAAGTGGTAATGGGAAATCGGGATTTGAAGTTTGGGCTCCTATTGGAACTCAAGTTGATGTATTGAATGATGATGGATTATGGCTGATATTACCAACCAAGCCTATTGGTAGATGGTTTTATACTAATGCAACAATATTTAAAAATTATGAAGTAGAAGCTCAATATGGCAGTTTGAAACAAAAAACAGATTTTATGGTACCACTGCCTCCTGATAAAGTTATTATAGAATTTAAATTTAATGGGAAATAGCGATGAAGCTGTTAAATATGATCTCTCTCGTGTGTGCATTTCTGTTATTTCAGAAAATGGTACAGGCTCAGTCTGATGAAGAATATAGTGTCAGAATATATGTAAATATCGTGTATGAAGATATGAGTCAAGTGGATGGAGCATTAATAAAGGTTTATGATAAAAATCGTAATTATTTGTGTGAACGTTTTTCTGATGCTAATGAATTGGGAGCAACTGTTATAGAGGATACGAATATCATTCGAGAATATGGTACATATTACTTGGAGGTGAGTAAGCCCGGTTACACAACAGAAATGAAACAGGTGGAGGTGAAAAATGAACAAGTGCGACTTTGTCCAGGAGTTATTTTAAAACCGGAAAAGAATCAATCTATAGTCTGGTGGGTATTGGGTATGCTTTTTTTATTTGTAGGATTTGGACTATGGTGTCGTGGGAGAAAGCGTGGAGGTGCTTAAAATAGCAGCGACAACATGATAGACATGGGGTATATAAAACAAATAACCTTCTACGAGGTGAAGATGCTGTTTCGAAATAATGTGTTTATTATTTTAAGTATCTTCACTATATTAGGTCTTCCTGTTTGTCAATATTTTGTACAGGGAAGGTTTGCCTTTCATTACTTGATAGCTCTTCCCTGTGCATTACCTTTGGTAAATGCTTTTCTTTTTAATATGTTTCAATCGTTAATTGTTATTTTCGTTGTTGGAAATAATATATCGGATGAAAAGCATTTGGATACACTGGCGGCTTTACGAGTTAGGCGATACGGAAATGGAGATTATTTAATCGGAAAATTGGGGGCCGTGTTGATCGTGATATCTTTGTTAAATTTGACAGGACTTCTCTTCTTGGTAGGATTTCATATTTTCTTTGAGATTCCTTTTTCAGTGAAAATTTATCTTTTTTATTGGATAACATTGACATTCCCGGCTCTTCTATTTGCCTTGGGAGTGTCTTTGGGTGTTTATTCTTTCGTGAGAGTGTCTTTTGGAGGTTTAGTTTTATTGATGCTCCTGTTGTTGCTGGATGTTTTGGGGTTAAGTAGTCAAATGAACGGAGTGTTAGATTATAGGGCAACGGAGATTCCAAATGTTTTTTCCCAGATTTTAGGACATGTGGGATTAGGAAGGTATTTATTGCAACGATCTGTCATATTGTTTATTGGATTGGGATGTATCGCTTTTGCTGTGGCAGGGATACCCCGTATTGATGATTCGTCTCGAGTGGTAATTTATTGGAAAATAATTGGTATCGTGACAATCTTGTTGGGGTGTGGATTAGGGTTTGTATATAGTGGCTTTTTTTACTTGGATCGACAAAAAAGACAACAATATAGGGAATCATGTTGCCAATACAGGAATTGTGGGAATGTTAAAATTCTTAGTCATTCGATTCGTTGTTCACAAGCTGATGGACAGTTGGTGCTAATAGATACCTTATTATTGGAGAATGTAAAAGATCGAGTTTTGGGGGAAATGATTTTTTATTTGAACCCTTCTTTGAAAGTGTCACGTATAGAGGGAGAAGAAGAAAATATAAGATACGAACAGGAGGGGATTGTCGTGAAAGTTAATGAATCATTGGAAAGTAAAAAGCAAAAAAGGTTGATTTTTCACTATTCTGGTGGAATAGATGAAAGAGTTTGTTATCTTTATAAGGATGATTCTGTGTCGGAGAAAACCGTATGGAGTAATAGTTTATTGCGTTATGGTAAACATGCTGTATTGTTGTCGAATGATTATACTTTTTTGATTCCGGAGTGTTTATGGTATCCCGAGAGTTGTTCGCCTTTTCATCCTGGCGGTGAGTTGCTGAAAGAACGCACGTTTACTCGTTTTCGTTTGATGGTGCGACATCGAGAAGAACAAAATGTAATTTCGCAAGGATACCGAGAGTTGGATGGAGATTATGCCTGTTTCACCAATGATTATCCTTTAGCAGGTATAAGTTTGTGTGTAGGGAAATATGAGAGGGAGAAAATTCATGTGGACGGGAGTGATTTTGAGGTGTATTTTTTTGACAGAGAAGGTGTATTTTTTCAGACAGTAGAAGGATCTGTAGAAGGGCTTGTTGCTGGAATTCGAGAGATAAAGAGGAAATTAACCGAGAAGTATGGTTGCGATTATCCTTTTACTAAACTTGCTTTAGTGGAAATACCCATAGCTCTTTGTACGTATCTCTCGGACGTGGGAAATGGAAGTGGGTTTGTACAACCTGAACTTTTATTTATTCCAGAAAGTTGGTGTAAGAGTTCTAGTGTGACTCTTTTGCAGAAGCAGCTGGAGGATTTGCAAAAACATCATTCTCAATGGATTGATAGGACAACGATTGAAGCTACTAGTATATATGCTTTATATGCTAAAAATTTTCAAGACGAGATAGACGAGTTTCCGAGTATGGGGTTTGTTGATTGTTTATTGGGAAAACAATGGTTATTGGCTACAGGGAAGAATCCATTGTCGTTAGCGTCAATGTATACTAGTAACACGGGAGGTCTTTTTTCAGATAAATTTCCGGGAATTGACGTTGTTGTCAATCGAATAGAAAGGGAAAATTTTCGGAAAGAGTTATCGGGAACAATAGGTCCTTCGAAAACTCTAAAAGCATCCCGTTATCTTGGGGAGCATAGTTTGCGACAGGCTTTTGAAGACCCGGATGCAAGTGATTTTCTGGATGAATTATTAAAACTTAAAAGTCGTTATTTTCGTCAATATATATCTGCATTGATCGGTCGAGATGCATTTGAGATTTTTTTGCTAAAATGGCGGCAAGAAAACCGTTTTGAAATGGTGGATTTTTTTCAATTTGCCGTAGAATTCCAACAATATTTTAATTTTGATATTGTAAAAATGATGCAAGTGCTGTATGATGAACCGGGAGTTCCCTCATTTTTGATTCAAAATGTTTGTCAGCAATTAGTAAAAGATTCCGTATTTTTAATTTTTGATGTTCATAATACCTCGACGATAGAGGGGGTAATTACGTGTTACACAAGAGTATTCGAACATGGAACTGACGTGCGGGAAGTGGGGAGCGTGATTCTTCGAGGAGGAGAATATGTGCGAGTAGCGATGCCCTTGGAATATGTTTGTGATGAAGCATTTATTCGGACAAATTTATCTGCAAATTTACCTGAGGATTATGTTTTTTCAATAAAACCTGAGAAAGTGTGTGTTGAATCTCCTCCTCGAAGATTATTTCTTGATTCCGTATTTAAGGAACAAAAAAGTGATGAGATTATTGTGGATGATGAAGATGCTGGTTTCCAGGTGATAGAATCAAAGGCTCGAAGTTTTTTTGGTAATTCTTTAAAAAGAAATGAATTGGGAACAGCTGCAGATTTTGTTAAAGGGGAATTTCAGGGTTGGCTTCGATCTGTTTGTACTTATGCTTATGGAGGGGTTGTACGTGGGTTTTATGGGAAGAGGGTTGGTAATTCTACGGCTAGGATTCAATGGACGGCAACAATATTAGATGAAGGGAAATATGAAGTGTGGGTTCATCAGATTGGACTGCATAAATGGTTTCAACAAACGGATTCGCTTATTTATTATTATTCTTTGGAACAGGGGACCATGAGTGTTGATATCAAGGTGGAGAATGGGAAAAAATCTTTAGATCGTTTTGTGAGTTTATCCGGTGATGATCGTTATAAAGATGATTTTGTATATCGAATGACAAATTATTATGCTGATTGGATTCCTATTGGGATTTATGATTTAACGAAAGGACCGGTTTGTTTGTCTTTGCACGATAAGGGGATACGAGGAGGATTGATTTCTGCCGATGCGGTGAAGTGGGTAAAAGTCCAGGAGAGATGACTCTACCATCCCGTTGATCAATTCTCCGGGGAAGGGAAATTGAAAAGTGTTCGTTATGTTTGCCAGTTAGTCGTGGATATGACAGCCATGCTGGGGCCGATGTACGGGTATGGCCCGTGTTCCCCTTATTGATAAATGATACGTTACTAAAAATTTAATACGATGAAAAAAATAATTCTATTCTTGTCCGTTTCCTTGTTTACCCTTTCGTTGATGGCCCAGACGAGTTTCCGGGACATCACTTACAAGGAAGCGCTTGCTGCCGCTAAAGCTGAGAAGAAACAAGTTTTTATTGATTTCTACACCTCTTGGTGTGGTCCCTGCAAGATGATGACGAACAACGTTTTCCCGATGAAAAGATTTTAATGACCAAGGTGGGCGGGGCGATGGACGGGAATGCTTTTATCGGTAGCATCGACCGCTTGATCGATCCCGACAAAACGCCCGAACGTATGCAACAACGCTATGAAAGCGGGGAGCGCACGGCAGACCTGATCTCCGCTTATGCCGGGATGAAAATGGAAGAGGTTTATAAAAACCGTCAGCCGGACATGACCAAAAAGGACGAGGCTTTCAAGATGGTGCAGGATTATTTTGATGGTTTGAAGGATCAGGAGCGTCTGGCAGAAGAAAATCTGTTTATCTATACTACTTACACGGAAAGTCCTGCGGATGCCATCGCACAGTATATGATCACGAATCGGGATAAATTCGCCCCGGCTGTTCAAGATAAAATTATGAACCGGATTGGGGAGCTGTACAAGATGGAGGTTTTAAACTTCCTGACAGCGCGGGCTCCTTTTAATCAACAGAAATATAACGTCGTAAAAAAAGGAGTTATGGACTTGGGATTGAATAAAGATGATTATTACACGACAGCGTTCCGCTTTATCGAATCTTACGGTGCGGGGGATATGGACGCTTTCATGACGTTATGCGAGAAAGAGTATGATCAGTTGAACGATGATTACAAGTCTTCCCTCATGTATAGCTTCGCCAACGTGTTCGCCAATGCGAACGAGACGGTGAAAAAACGTGCGGCAAAATTTATACGTCATTCATTTTTGGATATGGATGCGACCATGATTATGTTTGTAGCCCAACAACTTATGCAATTGGAAGGTAAAGGCCATTGACGGTCGAAAATATTAAAAGAAGCTTTCGAAATCGAATCGTTGAGTGTCCCGGTTCTCTGAAATAGAGACCGGGATATTTTTATGACTAAGGGAGGTCTGTAAGAGGAAAGCTCGTTGTCATCTCTTTGTTATCCGATATTTTATCTTTATTTTATGATCAAGTCATGATCACTCACGGATAAAGTTATTTTAATAAGCAATTAAAATATTAATAGAACGCTATTATATATAGCGTTTTAATAGGGATTTAATAGCGTTCTAATAGCGCTTTACACGAAAGTCATCCGGAACTATTCAGCTATTGTTTATCAATTAAGAGTGTTATCCGGGAGTTCATCATGACGATTACGGCATTAAGAATCAATAATTTGAAATTAGACCTGTTTTTCTGCGATTGGGTGAAGGTTTGAAAATCGGTTTATTTTTCACGCTGAGAGAAAAAAGGGATCTGTGTGGGAAAAAGATATTTCTTTGCATAGATGATGGGTTGTTGGCGCTTTTTTTATACTTTAGCCGAACTAATTTGAAAATGTGACGGATATGTATACCATAGATGAACTTAGAGCGATTATCAAAGAAGAGTTAGACAAGAAAGAGTATATACAGGAGCCGTATTCCTTGTTCGAACCGATTCTGTATATTCTGGAAGACGGGGGAAAACGCTTGCGGCCTCTTTTAACGTTGATGGCATATAATCTTTATCGGGAGGATATAGAGAGGGTGCTTAAATCCGCTATCGGGATTGAGATCTTCCACAATTACACGCTTTTACATGATGACGTGATGGATGACGCGGAGTTGCGGCGCGGACGGCTGACTGTTCATAAAAAGTGGAATAGTAACGTGGCCATACTGAGTGGCGATGCGGCGGCGATCACGGCCTACCAGTGCATCGAGCATTGCGAGGACAAGTACTTGCGCCGGGCGATAGATTTTTTTAACCAAGTGGCGATGGACGTGTGTCGGGGGCAACAATACGATATGTTGTTTGAGACCCGGAATGATGTGTCGGAGGAAGAATATATCAAGATGATTTATCTGAAGACTTCGGTGTTACTTGCCGGAAGTTTGCGGCATGGAGCTTTGTTGGCTGATGCGCCGGAGCATGAGTATAACGC
>NZ_JBCOSQ010000114.1:0-7847 GCF_040920905.1 Butyricimonas sp. RTP31003st1_G1_RTP31003_210430
ATTCTGGACTCACCGGGAGCC
This sequence comes from Butyricimonas sp. RTP31003st1_G1_RTP31003_210430, assembly GCF_040920905.1. Classification (NCBI taxonomy): domain Bacteria; kingdom Pseudomonadati; phylum Bacteroidota; class Bacteroidia; order Bacteroidales; family Odoribacteraceae; genus Butyricimonas; species Butyricimonas sp. RTP31003st1_G1_RTP31003_210430. Next base: position 22 of record NZ_JBCOSQ010000114.1, read on the forward strand.
AACCAGTTGATCGGCCGCGGGGATATGTTGATTTCCAAGGATAGCGAGATGGTACGTGTACAATGTGCCTTCGTCGATACCCCGGAAGTAGATGCCATCACGAAATTCATCGCGGATCAACAGGGTTACCCGGAAGCCTACGCACTCCCCGAATATGTTTCCGACACGGAAAACGGGGTGAGTAGTGACATCGATCTCGGGGTAAAAGACCCATTATTCGAAGAGGCCGCCCGTTTGGTAGTGAACACCCAACAGGGTTCAACCTCCTCTATCCAGCGACGTTTCTCCATCGGCTACAACCGGGCAGGAAGAATCATCGACCAACTGGAAGCGGCAGGCATCGTGGGACCATTCGAGGGTAGTAAAGCCCGTCAAGTACTTATCCCCGACGAGTACAGCTTGGAACACATTCTTAAAACCGTGGAGTTTTAAAAATTTAAAATGAAAAATTTAAAATTTAGAATGGAAAAAACTACCCCCTTTGGCTCCCCCTTACACAGGGGGAGAAACGGACGCAAGAAAACGTTTCAATGTTATAATGTAGCGTGTCTTCCCCCTGTGTAAGGGGAAGTTAGAGGGGGTAGTTGGAAAGATTGAAGTTAAAAGATAAAAACTAAAAGATAAAAGTTGAATGTAGTAAATCTAGAAGGGTGATTTCGTGGGTGGAAATCTAAAATTTAAAATCTAAAATCTAAAATTAATAAGGTCATGTTTTTAGAAAAGTCATACAGAGGTAACAACAAATGGTATTTTTACATTCTCACGCTAATCATCGTGTTTGCCGCAGTACAAGTAGCGTCCGTCCCGTTAGCAATTTACAGTATCATCATGAATCCCGAAATTCTAAGCGGGGGAACGAATAACATTCTGGCTGTCACGAACACGAACCTGGGCTTGGCACTCATGTTATTCACGTTTGCCGGGGGTGTTATCGCACTTCTGTTATGCGTGAAATATTTCCATCACAAGAAACCGACGGATATACTCACGGGCCGAAATCGTTTTGACGTGAAACGGGTATTTTTCGGTGCCGCTATATGGGGCCTCTTGACAATCGTCCTATTGGGTGCGCAATACGGATTCGGAGACACGTCCAACCTCGTGTTCCAATTCGAACCGTTCAACTTTATCATGATGTGTATCGTCATCCTGATTTTCATTCCCTTCCAAGTAGCATTCGAGGAATTTATTTTCCGGGGATATCTGATGCAAGGCAGTATCCTACTTTTCAAATACAGATGGGTAGCCCTATTACTTACCGGTTTTGCCTTCGGATTACTCCACGGATCTAACCCAGAAGTGGATCGTTTCGGTTTCTGGGTAGCTATGCCGCAATACATTCTGATGGGATTACTCCTTGGACTGGTAGCCATCTGGGACGACGGGCTGGAATTGGCCCTGGGATTACACCTAGCCAACAACGTCATTTCCTCCCTCGTGGTGACACACGACGCCTCGGCCCTGCAAACACATGCCCTGTTCAAGGATATGGCGCCAACGGTCTCACACATGGATACCGTGGTCATGCTCGTGTGCGGGATCATTTTCCTTTGGGTTTGTAACCGGAAATATAAATTTTTCTCCAAAATCAACTTGTGGGGAAAAGTAGAACGGGAAGTCGTCGAGTAAAAGAAGTTCTTAAAATTTTCTTAATACTCGTGTCACTTTCATGACATTGCCAATAAAATAGTATCTTTGGCGGTAAACAAAAATACGATAGCAATTATATTAATCTATAAATCGAAGTTTCAAAAAAATGAGAAAAATTACATCTTTAATGTTCGCTCTCATCTTTGGGCTGTCTTTCTTAGCTAATGCTCAAGATGTTCAAAAGGACCAACCGAAAGGTTACCAATTTACTGATATTAAGAGATTACCGGCAACTTCTGTAAAGGATCAAGCTCGTGCAGGTACCTGCTGGTCATGGTCCGGAATCTCGTTCTTCGAATCAGAAATGATTCGTATGGGCAAAGAGCCTATTGATCTTTCAGCCATGTATATTGTAAGACACGCTTACAGCGACAAAGCAACCAAATTTGTTCGCCTGCATGGTAGCATGAACTTTGCTGTTGGTGGAGCTTTCTGTGACGTGATGCACGTGATCAAAAACTACGGTATCGTTCCGATGGACGTTTACATGGGATTGAACTACGGTGAACCAAACCACGCTTTCGGAGAAATCGACGACGTGTTGGCCGGTTATATCAATGCCGTTATCAAAAACTCAAACAAAAAATTAAGTACTGCTTGGAAAAAAGGCTTTGACGGTATTCTGGATGCTTATCTTGGAGAAGAACCCGAAAAATTCGAATACAAAGGTAAAGAATATACCCCGAGAACTTTCGCTGACGAAGTTGTTGGCTTGAACATGGATGATTACGTGAGCTTGACCTCATTTACTCACCACCCGTTCTATTCTCAATTTGCTATCGAAGTACCGGACAACTGGTTATGGGGAATGTCCTACAACTTACCGATAGATGAACTGGCACAAGTCATGAGCAACGCTATCGACAACGGTTACACCTTTGCTTGGGCTTCTGACGTGAGCGAAAGAGGTTTCCAAACCTCACAACCCGGAGTTGCCGTGGTTCCGACAACTGACACGAAAGAAATGAGCGGTGCCGAAATCGCTAAATGGGAAGCTATGCCTAAAGGAAACCAAACTCCGGATGCCTTCAGACAAGGTCCGGCTCCTGAAAAAGAGATTACGCAAGAAATGAGACAACAAGAGTTCGACAACTACTTGACCACCGATGACCACGGTATGCACGTGATCGGTAAGGCAAAAGACCAAAACGGTACGGTTTACTATATCGTGAAAAACTCTTGGAACAAGTATAACAAATTCGGTGGATACTTCTACGCATCCGAACCTTTCATGAAATACAAAACCATGAACATCATCGTTCACAAGAATGCCATCCCGAAGGATATCCGCAAAAAACTTGGAATCAAATAAATCCACTCTATAAGGAGTTCGAGAAAAACTATAAAAAAAGGCCGTTAATCCATCCGATTAACGGCCTTTTTTTCATAATTTCGCGAGAGCGAAAAAGAAATACATAAAATTATAATCAATATGAATCTAGCGAGAGAAATTAAGAAAGACATTTACTGGATTGGAGTCAATGACAGAAGAACGCATATCTTCGAAAATTACTGGCCTCTTCCCAAAGGTGTTGCTTATAATTCTTACATCATCGTGGACGAAAAAGTAGTAGTCATCGACACGATCGAAAGAAGCAAAATGGATGACTACGTGGAGAACATCGAACAGTTACTGAACGGGCGAAAAGTGGATTATCTAGTGATTAATCACATGGAACCCGATCACACCGGAGCCATCAAAGCTTTATTATGCCACTACCCGGACGTGAAAATCATCGGTAACGCCAAGACTTTCCCCATGCTGAAAAACTTCTACGGGGTTTGTGAAAACTTGATGGAAGTGAAAGAAGGCGATTCTCTCGACCTTGGAAAACATAAATTGAATTTCTACATGGCACCGATGCTGCACTGGCCGGAAACGATGGTTACTTTCGAATCAACCGAAGGTATCCTGTTCAGTGGTGACATCTTCGGAGCGTTCGGAACACTTGACGGTGGCATCTTTGATGACGAGGTTGACCTGGATTACTTGGAAGAGGAAATCAGTCGCTACTATTCCAATATTGTTGGAAAATACGGTCAACCAGCTCAAACTGCACTGAAAAAACTCGGAGGCCTTCCGATCAAAATGGTATGCGCTACCCACGGGCCGATCCGTCGTTCGCACATTGCCGACATCGTGGCTAAATATGACAAGTGGAGCAAGTACGACACGGACAAGGGTGTTGTGATCGTGTTCAGTTCCATGTACGGGAACACGGAAAAAATGGCGGATATTATCGCTCGTTTCTTGGCTGAAAAAGGAATCAAGAAAATCCGTATTCACGATGCATCCAAAACTCACCCGTCATACATCATCAACGACATTTTCCGTTATAAAGGAGTTATCCTCGGAAGTTGTGCTTACAACGGTAACGCCTTCCCGACCATGGAAACCCTATTGTTCGAATTGGAACACATGGGCGTGAAGAACCACGTGGTGGCCTTCTTTGGCGGAAAAGCATGGGCTGGCGGTGCAATGCCCCGTTTCAACCAATTCGCTGAAAAAATCAAATGGGAAGTGGTTGCTCCTTCTTGCGAGGCTTGCGGTTGCCCGAAAGATGAAGATTTCGAAACGTGCCGTAATATCGCCTACGCTATGGCAGATAAACTGGACGAAATCTGTTGATTTCAAACGACATGAAAAAGGAGAGCGGGTATTTCAAACATACTCGCTCTCTTTTTTTCTATACAAAAAAGAACGAAGGAGCCTACTTGCCTATGATTACCCAAGGGAAACCCATAGCGTAAAATTTCCCATTGGGTAAACATTTCTCTCCAAAAAATTACTTCCGCATCATACGGAAAGGACAATTCTCCATCACCGTGCGCATACGCAACGCTTGCTCGTAAGTAATAGTCGAACAGAAAGAATGTTCATCCATGATATTGAATGAATCAAAATAAATCTCATGTCCGTTTTTCATCTCCTTATTGGTGGCAGTAGCTTCGTAAGTCCATTTCTCGGGACGGGAATAAATCCTAAAATAAGTATAGGTATCCGAACAAAAATCATCCAACGCACCGTTATACTTATCCTTCCATGTAGGATAAAGCCCGTAAAACTTTCCGATAATGGTCTCAAAACGGTCACCGGAACCGCCTGCCGCATCCGGGCTACTGGCATTCGCCATCCGGTAGATATGCTTCTTGTTCAAGCTGATTCCCACATCCTTATAAGTCCAGTAGGAAATCTCAGACACATCCTTTACCTTTTGCAAATCCTGATACTGAGCCATCTGCACAAACGACCCATTATCCAGAATATAACGTGGTAATTGTACTCCAATAGTATACTCACTTGCCTCTCCTATCCAAACATTCAAATAGCACTCCGGATCCCACACCAAATTACTCTTAATATACGAATCTTTGTTCTCTCCGTCGTTCAACTTCACCCGGTTTACCCCCTTTTCTTTTAAGGTCTTTCCGTACTGGTCTATATCCGCCAACACAAACGTCACATTCAGATCCACGGAGGAGGGAGCGTTTATCAATTCGTTTTTCATCACCCGATTCAACCTGTCCAGAATGTCCTGTAACATATCTGTACCAATGTTTTCATATTGGTATTCCTCTTTCGTTGTGTAAACAACATGGAAGATAATCGGCACCGTGATAGGCTCGAAGTTCACTTGCGGCTTTTCGATAATTCGTACCTCGCGAACTTCCGACTCAACACCATAAACAGAAGCCTTGAACCGTAGCGTCTCCCCCGCATGCTCCGTCGTCGTGAACACCTCGCTGACTGGAGTGCCATCTTCTAAGTAGATTTTAATCTTATCCAGTGGGATGCGGTCTGCCGTGATTTCAATCGTATCTGTAAAGACGGAGTCTTTGAGCATCACCTCCTCGTTCTCATTTTTCACCTCAATGGTACGGGTGTCCTTCACCCCCATATAGGCCTTCACCTTGAAGGTCAATTCTGCCTTTCCGTCGGCTATTAACACCGGACTGTTGGGAGACAAACTGACCCTTGCCACCTGTGAAACATCAGGATACGTTCTGAAAGACTCATACTCTGCCTTTTCACAGGAAAATACCAGAACGCTTATCAATATCATCAGAAACAATACTTTCATAATTTTTCAGTTTTAATCCATTAAAAATCCCCAACCCGGGTTCTGCTCAATGTCATTGTACTGCAACTCCTCATTTAAAGGTATCGGCATACAGAAACGATAGTCTCCGTCCTCCAGCGTATAAATTGCCTCCTCCTCGTCACCGTACGAATTACGGGTCCATCCCTCCTGTGTACGAATCAGGTCACACCAGCGCATATCATACTCAAAACAGAATTCGCGTCTCCGCTCATTCAGGATTTCCTGCAAGACATCATTGCCCTTATAGCCATCATAATTGCGGATACGGCACCGTTGGAAATCCTCCAGCCATTTCTTCGCTTGTGCATCCCCTTTCCGGGCATAACTCTCGGCCACAATCAGGTGCATCTCTGCATAAGAGAAAAAGGTGTACACTGTGAATTGCAGATAACTGCCAACAGGATTTACATTCGCATACTTCAGTATATTACCGGATTCGTCGAAGAAATTTTCCTTCCGCACGTCTTTCTCATCATACATCTTCACCAGGCTCTCGGCCGCAGCCATCTTCACGTACGGCAACATACCGCAGATATTCTGCAAAACGCGGTCGCTCCGATTGTCATACAACAAACCTTGTGGATAATCCTTTTTCACGCCCTCTTTTTCTGGGAATACGGGAAAATGTACATACTCAGAAAGCGGTTGCAACTCCCGTCCTTCCATTGCCGCCTGTGCATGCCGAATGGCATGATCATAGTCCACGGCCTCTCCAGCACCGGAACCACCTTTGAACAGATAGATTTCTGCCAATAAAGCGTTTACTATCTTCTTATCATAAAACACATTATATGTTTCCCGCGGGCTCGTCTCACACTCCAACACCTCTGTCAGTTCGTCAATTAAAATACCGTAAACTTCCTTTTGGCTTCTGCGTCTTGCATCATAACTACCTACCAGCTGGGCATCCAAATTGACCGGAATCCCGAGTTTGTCCGAATGATAGGGAGAGAAATATTGCAAGATTTTGAACAAATGCCAAGCACGCAACACCATTGCCTCGCAGCGTACGATATCTGCCTGCTCGCGAGAAGCATCCACTCGTCCTAATTCATCCAATATGGTGTTGAAAAAACCGATGTTCAGATACAGCGTCTGCCAGATGATACCCGGTGTTTCCGAATTCTTCCAGTCCAACGTATTTACGAAAAGTGTCTTGTTATTATTCCCATAAGACGACTGTATGTATTTGTCCGTATCCACATCATCCGTCAGTAGATGCAAGAAAGTCCAAAAGTCATTTTCCTGGTAAGGAACTACCGTCCCCTGCAAAGTTGTGGAAGTCGGGTCGGCATACATCCTCAGATACCCACCTAATAAAGCTTTTACATCGTCGTAATTGGCAACCGCTAGCACATTGGACGGCTCCACCTTCAAATAATCGGTACAGGACCACAAGCCTGCCATTACAGCTATCAATACTATTATCTTTCTCATACATTCTCTCATTTAAAGGCTGAAATTCAAGGTTATCGTATATTTTCGGGAATTCGGATAGCCGAACTCACCCATCAGCAATGGATCGATTCCCCGGTAGGGCGTCAAGGTAAACAAGTCTTTTGCCGTAAAGCTCAAACGCGCCGTACTGAATCTGAGCTTTTTAAGGAAAGCGGGAGGAATATTATACCCTAAAGTCATATAACCACACTTCAAGTAATTTCCTTTCTCCAACCGATTGTCGAACATATAATAATTATACGTCTTTGTGGACTGTGACAAACGCGGTACATTTGTCACATCGCCTGCTTGGCGCCAGCGGTTGATATCATTCACGTGGCGATTCTGTCCGGTAAGCTCGCTAAAGGTCGTAAACGACATTATTTTATGCCCTGCCTTGAACTCGAAATTCGCACTGAAAACAAATTGTTTCACATTAATCGAAGTCGAAAAACCACCCACATAAGGAGGGAATTTCTGTCCAAGATACTTGACCATCGAATTGGGCACCTCAACATTCAGTCCCATATCCAACGTTGCGTCCCCATTGCCGGTGTACACCAGCACCATACCTGTCATCGGATTTACACCCGCCATACGGTAGCCGAACCAACTCCCCGCAGCATAACCCTCCAC
>NZ_JBCOSQ010000115.1:0-756 GCF_040920905.1 Butyricimonas sp. RTP31003st1_G1_RTP31003_210430
GTTTAACCCGGCGGGGATGTCCTCGAAATACAGTGTTCCCGTGGTCCCGTAAATTAACGAGATCCCGTACAACGATAAGCCGGACGCGAACACGGCGGTAAGGATGTATTTGGCACCCGCCTCGGCCGATTGTTGCTTGTACTTGTCAAAAGCGGCAAGTGTTGCCATCGGTATGGATGCCGTTTCCAGCCCGATAAAGAACATCAGGAAGTTCCCGGCCGAAATCATGAAGTACATACCTAGCAGCGTGGCCAGCGTGATCATGTAGAATTCTCCCCGGCGAATAATCGTGCGCTCGCTGGAAAGCCAGTTATTGGCTTGCATGAACACGAGCAGCGTTCCGATGCTCAGGATGGATTTCATGACCCCACCCATTGCCGTGCTGTGATACATCCCTCCGAAAGCCGTCACGTCCGGGGCGGGCCAGATATTCAGCAGGATATGAATACCCACGAGAATACAAGCTATCGGTTGAAAATACCTTAGGCTTTTCGGGGTACCGAATATGTCGTAAATTAAGAGTATAACGATCACCGCTACCAGTGATATTTCCTCCTTCATTAATAAGAAATTAGCGTAACCCATTTTTATTTTAGATTTTAGATTTTAAATTTTAAATTCCAGCCGCGCAAGGCTGACGCTTTTTGATTTCCTAGTTTTAGCTTTAATAACAAGATAGTATTCCAGCTCCTCCTCTGTTCTCCCTCCCCATCCCCCCTTCGGGGTACTTCCCCTCAGGCAGGGGAAGAAAGAGGT
>NZ_JBCOSQ010000115.1:852-7225 GCF_040920905.1 Butyricimonas sp. RTP31003st1_G1_RTP31003_210430
AGGTGGCTGCGAAGCAGACGGAGGAGTTTGTTGCCATGTAAACGCTTTATTTACAAGAACTCCCTCCCCCCTTCGGGGTATTGAGCCCGGAAACCGGTCTCGAATCGGCTCTCGCTCGACAGACAACGAGTGAACTCCCTGTCTGTTCTCGCTTACTCGCCGATTTCCCTCTATAAACAGAGGGAGAGCTAAAATACTCACCGTCTTCGGGAAACCTTTCATTTTTATCTTTCAACTTTTAGTTTTTATCTTTTAACTTTTATCTTCCCGTGTTCATTGTAGGGCAGCAAGCACGGAGCCGAGCGATGCCCGGATCATGTCGGAGAGCCATAGAGGTGCCAGACCGATTCCGGCGATGGCAACAATCAGTATGATCGTGGAAAAACGTTCATACCAGTTGGCATCGGTGAGGGCATAGTGATGCTCGTTGACCACGCTCCCGTAGAGTAGTTTCCCGACCACTCGCAGAATGTACACGGCCGTGATCACGATGGACGTGCAAGCGATGATCGTGAATACCCGGTGGAAGGTGTCCGTCTCTTGGAACGCTCCCACGAACACGGTCATTTCTGCCACGAACCCGCTTAATCCCGGAAGACCGAGGGAGGCGAGACCGGCAATCACGTAACACACGCCGAGGTAAGGCATGATCTTCATTAAACCACCCATTTCCCGGATGTCACGGGTATGCGTGCGGCCGTAGATCATACCGATCAGGGCGAAGAACAAGGCTGTCATCAGACCGTGGGAAAGCATCTGCATCACGGCTCCCGTCATGGCCGTCTGGTTTAACATCAGGATGGCGAACAATACCAGCCCGCAGTGGCTCACGGACGAGTAGGCGTTGATGTATTTCAAGTCCGTTTGCACGATGGCCGAGTAAGCCCCGTAAACGACGCTGATACCCGTGAGGATGATGAATATCCATGAAAGCTCTTTAGCGGCCTCCGGCATCAGGTAGATGGCTACCCGGAAACACCCGTAACCACCCAGTTTCATCAATACCCCGGCATGGAGCATGGAGACTGCCGTGGGGGCAGAGGCGTGACCGTCGGGTGACCATGTATGAAACGGGAATAATGCCCCGAGGACCCCGAACCCGATGAATACCAACGGGAAGAACCAGCGTTGCAGGCTTTCGGGCATGGCGTGGGCCTGCGCTATTTCCTGCAAGTTCATCGTGAATGCTCCCGTCGTCGAGGAGTGGAAGTAGATGCCAAGAATCCCCACGAGCAGCAGGGCAGAGCCTCCCATCAACATCAACGTCAGTTTCATGGCAGCGTATTCCTTTTTCCCGCTACCCCAGACGCCGATCAGCAGGTACATGGGGATGAGGGCCACCTCGTAAAACATGAACATGGTGAAGAGGTCCACGGAGATAAAGAACCCGAATACCCCGATGGCCAGCAGGTTAAACCACAAGAAATACTCTTTTTGCAGGAAGTCCATTTTCCATGACGCGAATGTACCCGTGAAGACGATGACGGCGGAAAGCAGCAACATGGCTACCGAGATCCCGTCAACTCCCACGGAATAATGTATGTTCAAGGGTGCGTACCAAACCGTGCTGGCGGTAAACAGCATTTCTGCCGTGTTACCGGCTCCCCGTTCTCCTAAATATGCAAATACCAACCCGACGGCTAAGGCCAGCAACAGGGAAGCTCCCGTGGCCACCGCTACACGAATTTGTTGCAGGTTCTTTGAAAGAAATAACCCGCCCATCGTGAGTATTGGTATCAGAACGAATAATGATAAAAAGTTCATATCTATTTTAATTTATTAGTCTATAAAGTTCATAAGGTTCATAAAGTTCATAAGGTTCGTGGACCCCTGCGGGGCGCTTTGTCCACGGCAGCAGGAGCTGCCGATAAACACTGTCCGAAGGACACTCGTGATCTTATGGACCTTATAAACTTTATGAACTTTATAAACTCTTCCATTTTTACATTATTAATAAAACCACGACTAGTATTAATAGCGAGCCGAACAGGATCACGTAAGCGTATTGCTGTATTTGTCCGGATTGTAATCCCCGGATAGAGTAAGACAATCGTTGCGTGACGTTTGCCAGACCGTTCAGCGATCCGTCGATCACGTGGCGGTCGAACCAAGCGATGGGGCGGGATACGCAGTTGAAGATGATACGTTTCGTGATGAAGAGGTACAACTCGTCCATGTAGAACCGTCGGTAAGCGGCGCGATGCAACCCGCTGAACGTGGTGGCCAGACGATCCGGTACGGGGTTCGATCCTTTGTAGAACCACGTGGCAAGAGCGATGGAAGCCACGGCAACAACGATGCTGGTGCCGGCTACTGTCCAGTCTAGGTGGATGATATATTCCATCCCGTTGCTACTGACAAATTTCCCGAAAGGAATGAACCCGGCGAAAAGTGTTACCACGGCAAGGAATACGAGGGGAAGAGTCATGCTCTTCGGGGCCTCGTGTGGGGTGTGTTCATGCGCGCTTTCTTTACCCCAGAAGATGTTATAATAGAGGCGGAACATGTAGAATGCCGTCAGGGCCGCGATGAAGCTCATCACGACACCGAGTACCGGGCTGAACATGAACGTGGCGGCCAGTATTTCGTCTTTACTGAAGAACCCGGAGAACGGGGGGATACCTGAAATAGCGAGACAAGCCACGAGGAACGTGATGTGCGTCACGGGCAGGTATTTACGAAGACCACCCATGTGGCTCATCTCGTTGCTGTGAACGGCATGGATAATGGCTCCCGCGCCGAGGAATAGCAAGGCTTTAAACATGGCGTGCGTGAACAGGTGGAACATGGATGCCATGTAGCCCAAGCCTTCGTGGCCTTCCATCCCGGAGACACCGAGCGCCACCATCATAAAACCGATCTGCGAGATCGTGGAAAAGGCCAGCACTCGCTTGATGTCCGTCTGCACGCAGGCAACTACTGCCGCGTAGAGGGACGTGACCGCTCCCACGACCGCGATCAGCACGAGTACCTCGGGGGCCTCGAAGTAATACACGGGGAACAAGCGAGCCACGAGGTAAACCCCGGCAACCACCATCGTGGCCGCGTGGATCAGTGCCGACACGGGGGTAGGACCTTCCATAGCGTCCGGTAACCAGATATGTAACGGGAACATGGCCGACTTCCCGGCACCTCCCATGAAAATCAAGGCCATGGCCCAGCTCATCACGGAACATCCCATGAAGGTCGTCCCGGCAGCCCCGGCAAAGAGTGACGAGTCGCCTGAAGTTAACAGGTCGAAAGAGAATGTTTTCGTGTAGAACGAGAGCAACAGGATGCCGATCAGGAAACCGAGGTCGGCGAACCGGGTGACGATAAACGCTTTCTTGGACGCGGCGACAGCCTCCGGTTTCGTGTAGTAGAAACCGATCAACAGGTAGGAAGAAACACCCACCAGCTCCCAGAAAATGTACATCTGGAAGATGTTCGTGGCTACCACGAGACCCAGCATCGAGAAACTGAAAAGGGAAAGGAAGGCGTAGTAACGCTGGAAACCTTTTTCCCCGTGCATGTATCCCAAACTGTAAACGTGTACCATCAATGATACGGTCGTGATTACTACCAGCATCATGACGGAAATCGGGTCTAGCAAGATACCCAGATCAATATGCAGGTATTGCGTGAAACGCAGCCATTCGAAGTTGAACGGGATGACCGGGAGGCGTACGCCTTCTACCCGGGGTATCGAGAAATATTGCCATGCCGTCATGTAGGCTAGCAAGGCACATATCGCCAAAGATAACGTTCCTATGCTCCCGGCCGTGGTGGGTTTCAATTTCGTACCCAACAAGCCTAGCGCTAGAAATGTCAGCAATGGTAGAATCAATATTAAAACTGTGTATTCCATGTATTGATTTCTTGATTTTAGATTTTAGATTTTAGATTCCAGCCGCACGGTGCGGACGCTTTTTGATTTCTTACTTTTATCTTTTAGAGCAAGATGGTATTTTAGCTCATCCTCTGTTCATAGAGGAGGTGGCTGCGAAGCAGACGGAGGAGTTTGTTGCCATGTAAACGCTTTATTTACAAGAACTCCCTCCCCCCTTCGGGGTACTCCCTCTATAAACAGAGGGAGAGCTAAAATACTCACTGTCTTCGGGAAACTTTTCATTTTCAATTCTCAATTTTCAATTGTCCATTCCTTTGCTCTTCTTCTTTCAGCTCGTTCAAGTTTTTCACCTGTATATTGCGGATGTTCCGGTATATATTGATGATGATGGCTATGGCAACGGCTGTTTCGCAAGCGGAAACCCCGATGGCGAACAGGGTGAAGAAAAAGCCTTCCATCTGTTCGGGGAAGAGATAACGGTTGAACACGGCAAAGTTGATGTCCACTGAATTCAGGATCAACTCGATTGAGATCAACACGGCGAGCAGGTTCCTCCGGGTGATGAACCCGTAAATTCCCGCGAAAAGCATGATCGTGCTGATCACCAAGTAATATTCCATGTGTAGTTCCATATACTTATTTTAGATTTATGATTTTATCGATTAAGTGATTTAGTGATTTCCGATGAAGTGATTTTAATCACTCAATCATCGAATCGGCAATCACGGAATCTTTTTCATTCTAAACTCTACATTTTAAACTTTTCTTTATCTTTTTCTCGCTATCATGATTCCACCGATGATGCAGGTCAATAGCAGGACACTGATTACCTCGAAGGGGAGTAGGTACTGATATTTCTCCGTGCCCATCAAGGCGGTTCCGATGACTTTTTGGTTGATCTCCCCACCCACGAAGCGAGAGGGACCGAACGAGTGCATTAACGTGATGTAAACACATATTGCCGCCCCGGCGAGAGCCGTGATTAGCCCGGCAAACATCTTGCTGTTCTTCAACCTGCTCACCTTGCTTTTGTCTGCCGTGGTGAGCAATATCGAGAACACGTACAGGATAATGATACCCCCGGCGTAGATCGTTAATTGCACTGCCCCTAGGAATGAGTATTCCAACTGGAAATATATTCCGGCAGTGGCAAAAAGCACGAATAGCAGGTAGGTCGCCGATCTCAAGATTCGGTTGGTCGTCACGGTCAGGATCGAGCAGACAACGATAACCGTTGCCAGGATGAAAAAGACCGTTTCTTGTAATTCTGCTGTACTCATATCTTTATTTTAGATTTTAGATTTTAAATTTTAGATTCCGGCCGCACGATTCTCGCCTTTTTCATTTTCAATTTTCAATTGTCCATTTTCAATTGACTCGTCGTGCAGGTACTTTACCAGTTTACTGCGCGTGTAGACAGCGTGTTCGAACGTGGGTTTGAACTCGATGGCTTGTTGAGGGCACATTTTTACGCAGAGTTGGCAGAACATACAGCTACCTAAATCGTACCGGTATTTTATCAACACCTTTTTCTTCTTGCCGGTTTCATCCGTGACAAATTCGGACGTGATCTTGATGGTCCCGTTCGGGCAGTTCATCTCGCAGATGCCGCAAGCGATACATTTGTGGTGATTGTTCTCGTCGTGAGGCATCACCAGTTCCCCCCGGAAACGGTCAAACATTTTCAACGTGGCCCGGTTTTCCGGGTATTGCTCCGTCGTTTTCTTGGTGAAAAATTCCCGTAGCGTGACTTTCATCCCGGTCAGCAAAGAGAAAAGACCCTTGAAAAACGAGGTAATATATCTTATAATACTCTTCATAACTTCGTCTTTAAAAATGTAGTTTAAATACGACAATGATCACCATCAGGAAAAGGTTGATCAGGTTAATCGGCAACAGGTAGCGCCATTCCAAGCGGAGTAACTGGTCGATACGCAACCGCGGGAAGGTCCATTTAAACCACATGATGATGAATATAACCACGGCTGTTTTCCCGAAAAACCAGAAGATGGAAGGAATGTAATCCATGATTTGGTTGAAACTTTCCCAGCCGGGAACGTGTAACGGCATCCAACCGCCTAAGAACAGGGTGCTGGCCACGGATGCAACCACGAACATGTTCAAGTATTCGGCGAGGTAGAAGAACCCGAAGTGCATACCGGAATACTCCGTGTGGTACCCCGCGGTCAACTCCGAGTCGGCCTCCGGCAAGTCGAAGGGACCCCGGTTCGTCTCGGCTGTCCCGGCGATGATGTAAACGATAAACGCGATACAGGCCGGGATATGTCCTTTGAATAGCAACCACCCGTCTGCCTGTCCTTCCACGATCGTGGAGAGCTGCATACTTCCGGTGAATACCACCACGGTAAGGATGGATAACCCGATGGATAACTCGTAACTGATCATCTGCGCGCCACTTCGCATGGCACCGATCAACGAGTATTTATTATTACTGGCCCACCCGGCAAGCAGGATTCCCACGATACCGATGGACGACACGGCGATCAGGAAGAAGATTCCCACGTTGAAGTCGATCACGTGTAG
>NZ_JBCOSQ010000116.1:0-7178 GCF_040920905.1 Butyricimonas sp. RTP31003st1_G1_RTP31003_210430
AGATACAATATTGCCCTACGTTCGCACTCCCTGCCCGGTTATCCTTGTAAAGCATAAACACGTCGGCAGTATTCCTTGGACGACCCGATTCCGACTCGACTTTTCCCACGTAAGAACCACAATAAAGAATGTCTATATCTTTTAAGTCATTCAAAGCGAGAGTTATTCCATTGACAGGTTCAGTAAACACTTCAGTAATCGCATTCGCATCCCCCCAAACTCCCTCGTATTCCAAATCATTCTCATTCTGAATATAAAGCAAACGATCATGCAGAACATCAAGAGCAAAAGTTCCCGTAATATCCCCGGAGTAAGACATCCGTATCAAACGATCAATTTTCATTCCTCCTTCTATCGTGGCAGGAACATCAATGTATTTACCCGTGAACCATACATCCAGATTTTCCACCGCTTTCAAATATACCCCCCCATCTTCAGAGAGTAGAACATGACACTTTGAATTCGCCACTGCATCCTTGAAGTTCACGTTAGGTAACACACCATTCATGAAATCATCTTTCAAGTAAAGCGCCCGACGATAATCCTGATTTCCCATGTAAACCGGGCCAATACCCCCATTTTGAAGAAGAAGTAACATTCCGGGGGCTGACGTACTTCCACCTGCCAACCAATGGTTCATGATCTTCACCGGACGACCACCCAGTTCCTGCCCCTCATTCTGCGTCGGGTAATAATTCAACATTTCGCGGAAACGATACACGTAATTATCCCCCTCCCAACTACTCACGTCTTCAAGTATGGAGAAACAGGCCTTGCCATCCACCTCGGAAAGCACCATCCACGCCTCTGATGTCGATTCACTATTCGTTGGCCACATGGCTAATTCTTCATGAATGATTTGATAACCTGTCACCGTGTCTGTAATAAACAGGGAAATCCTTATGAAACCACCCATATCCGTCTCCCAAACCAACTTCTTGCCGAACCCGATCGTTTTCAACTCATCGGTAGTCCCATTCTCGGCAATCCACTCGAATTTCAAAGCGAGAGCCGTGGAATCACCCGTGTATTCAAGAATAGGTTCGACCTCCACCACGTCACCTACCGTTAAAGCCCAGAAACTCCCAAGCTCTTCCTCGTTCGTGATATAACCGAGAACTTTCACCTCAGGAATCCCCGTGTAGTCATAATTTCCCTTATCGTCAAAACAGCCGTAAAGGAAAAACATCACAACCGCACACCATATATATTTATGTATCTTCATGACATTCATTTTAATTATCCAACAATAGGAACACTCATTTCCACGTCTCCATCCATGACCGGAGTTCCGGCATTTTTCAATTCCAGCAAGTGGTATTTCAACTTCAAAGCGTAATACCTTAATTTGGTAGGACCAAAATTAGTCATATCACTAATGCCAGTAGCCTCGATAAATTCCGCGTATTTAGCATCACTATAATCACCCAGGTAATAACGTGCGATATGGGCATCCCACCAAGCCGGAGCTATCGCCTTCGAGGTAAAAGCAATCCGCTGACTACGTGCATTTTTTGTCGGTCCAATTTCGAAATCAGTTGTCGGGGAGACTTTCAAAACTACCCGGAACATCTGGTTATCCAATTTTGCCGTTTTGATCAATTTCAACACGAGCGTGTCACGTTCCTCGCCTGCCTGCCATATCCTCTCGGATTCGAAATCGAAATCCGTTCCCTTTACGGCAGTAGTCAAGCTCTCATCCACTTCAATCCGGTAGGTCATGTTCTCTGTCACCGGGTCTCCGGCAAATAACAACTCCAACCGAATATCATGCGTGGTCTCGTCCGGGTAAAAGAAAAAAGACTCGGTAATACTATCGGCCGTTATTCCCTTCGCGAAGTACAAGTACCTCGTCGAATCGTAAGTCGTGAACTTATCCTCGGAACAAGCCGCAAAAACGCATATGGCCACGAGAATTATAATTATGTATCTCATCTCAATTTACTTTTTTAGGTTTACAAATTCTAAAAGACCACTTCTTCGCTTTTAGGAACAGGCAACGTGTACAGGTTCCGGAAATCAACATTTTGTAGCCCGTCAAAAACAGGCAGGTTCAAGCGCTTGAACAAATAGAAAGATTGTCCTTCACCGATAAATTCCTTCCGGGCATCTGTCAACATCGCCTCGATATACCCCATTTCCGTGGTGATCGTGTTCAAGTCATCCATAGAAATATCACCCCGGGAACTTCTGATTTCTCGTAGCAAATCCACGGCCTCACTTACTTGCCCGATAGATGCCAAGTACTCACCCTTGATGTAATACAATTCACTCTTGCGTAAAATAGGAAGATATGCAACATCATTATTCCCTTTTTTACTCTTGATAGACAAGTAATTTCCGCTCAACATACTGAGCAAGCGTTCAAATCGCCCGTCAATCTGGTGCTGTGCCGGGAACAAATCATAAACATTACGTATATAAAGCGGTCGCTCGGCCGTCATAAATGGGGCATTTATATCTCCCGCACGGGTATTGTAAACATTAAAAACCACGTCACTCAACAGGCGACCATGCCCCGGCTCAATCCAGTCCATGTCTTCAAAGCCCCACGGTTCCCACTTACCGCCCATCGCGAAAGCCTCCTCGATAGCATCGTACGCTTTCTTTTTCTCTCCCATATAGGAATACACGCGTGCCAACATTCCCCGTATGGACGCCATGTTCAGACGAGAACGTTGGTGACCGAAGAATTCCGCGATTTCACTCTCGGTATTCCAATCCGTCCAAAAACGTTCCATGATATGCCACATCCGGATAACTTCCTCGTTATAATAATCACTATAAACAATGGCTGAATCCCACGGGACCATACACGTGTGAGCCTCCAGCAAATCACGCTCCACGTTCTCCAACACTTGTTTTACAGTCAATTTATTATTAATCACGGACTCCGAGCTAGTCACGTAAGGAATCCACGAGCCATTTTCATTCACCGTGGGAGCCGGGGCAAAAAGTCGGAGCAAATCGAAATGTACAAATGCCCGCACGGCAAGAGCCTCTCCCCGTATTTTCAACCGTTCGGGTTCACCAAGCTCGAAAATACTGTTGGAGGCTTTATCCACGTGTTCGATAATATTATTACAATCGGCAATGACCTTGTACATCCCCGACCAAATTCCGTCGATTATCGACAGGACATTGGCATTTTCGTACTGGCGATCATTCACCTCTTGGTAGGCATTATCCAAATTCTGCCGGACATAATACTGTCCTAGAACATCCAGAAAACCCCACGTCAATTCCTGGGCATACAGACTACTGCTCCCCAGACTTTTATACAAACCGTTCACCTGCATCCGGAAACCGTTTCCCTTCTCGTACAGGTCATCACTACTCACTTGGGTTTCCGGGCTTACCTCGAACCAATCATTACAGGAAGTCAAGGCAAAAAATAGGAAGAATCCCATGATATATCTTATTGTTTTCATAATCACAAATTTAATTCGATTAGAATCTAACATTCACGGAAAAGTTTACCGAATTTGCATACGGGTAACTTAAACCTCTTTCAGCCTTCACCGTGGAAAGCCGCCACAGATCGTTCGTTCCGACTTCAATCCGGATATTCTCGATCCCGATCCGTTTCAACATCTCCCGGTCCAACTCGTAACCAATCGTCATGGAATTCCAACTCAACACGTTATTCCGCTGCATAAAACGGGAAGTCGGATCGGTGGTCTGCCTGTTATCCTTAATATCCTTATACATGACGACATCCCCGAATTTCTTCCAACGTTGGCTCATGGCACGACGATCCACGTTATATTCCTCAATCTTGGCATTTTCCACCTTGTCAATCAGCGTCTCGTTATAGAAATCGCCACCAAATTCATACAGGAAACTGGTACTGAACGTGATGTTTTTCCACCGTAAATTCACGCCGAAAGAACCGGTACCCCAAGGCATTTCATCCCCGATATTTCGCATCTCGGTGGCTATCCAATCGTAGCTCACCGTCCCATCCCGGTACACGTAAAGTTCCTGCCCGTTTGCAGGGTCTATCCCTAAGGATTTCAACCCGTACTTCGCGGAAAGGGATTGCCCTTCCTCGTATTTCGTCATCACCCGGTTCAAATTTGGATTGTCCTTGTCCCAGAGACTTTCGATTTCTTGGTTGTAATACTCGTTCACCGCATCATTATAAGCCTTCAAGGCATCGGATATTTTCTTTATCTTGTTCGTATTGTGTGCTAAATTGGCAAAAACAGCCACGTACCAATCCGCAGTACTAAGCAAGTCACTCCGAAACTGGATCTCGAACCCCTTGTTCTCGACCTTTCCCATGTTACTCTTGTACGTTCTGAACCCCGTGGAACTCGGCAACGTGACATCGGTGATCAGGCCGTTCGTGATTTCATTATACCATGAAAATTCAAGGTAAAGTAGATTCTTCAATAAACCCAACTCGAAACCGACGTCGAATTTATTGGTCTTTTCCCATTTCAGATCCCGGTTTCCGCGGGTCGTCATCAAACTTGACGCCGGACCGGAAACATACCATTCGTCAATATCAATCTCGTGAGTAGGAACTGCCGCGTATGGTGCAAAATTCACCTTACCCGTTTGCCCGAAGGAACCCCGTATTTTAAGATGATTGACAAAACCGTATTTCTCCATGAATGCGTACTTGTGAATATTCAATCCCAAACCTCCTGAAAAGAAAGGAGCATAACGTTTGTCGGAACCGAACTCGGAAGAACCGTCAATTCGAAGAGATGCATCCAGAAGGTATATATCCTGATAAGAGTAGTTCAAACGGGCGAACATACCGAATAGACGAGTTTGCACTTCTTGGAAATTAGGTTTATAAGGCATCGACCGGGCAAATTCGGGTGAAGAAAACTCGGCAGACTGAAACCCTTTATAAGTTCCGGTATTCGTGCGCCTGCGTGTCGTTTTTACTTCCAATCCACCCCCGACATTGATGTTATGACTATTGATCGATTCATTATAGGAAATAGCCAGTTTCCCCTCCCACGAGGTGTATTCCGTGTTCGTTAAAGTTAAACTCCCCACGTTAGTCCGGTCATCACCATATTCCAGATTATTTTTAACGGACAAAGGATCAATAAAAGCCTCCCGTTTACCCGTGGAATGGCTGATGCCCAACTCTCCTTTTACCCAGAAAGTAGGCTTGATAAACCAATTCACGCTCAAGTTCTCAACCAGCACGTTAGTTTGTCCCTTGTCATAATTACCCAAATCGGCCTCGTATAACGGGTTGTACGGTTCGAAATCCAGTACCCGCGACCATTGTAAAATACGCAACATTTTACCGTCATCATCCTTGTAGCGCTCGTAAGGTAACATCTTGGTATATTGCGAGAATTCCCCGTAAGGAGATTCCTTCTCTTTTGTCACACCATAACTGATATAATTACTCACCTGTACTTTTGAGGTCGTGTAATAAATCGAGAATCCAGCATCGATACGATCCCGGTAAGATCCTTTCATGACCCCATTCTCGTTATTATACCCTAAATCAATTCCGTAACGGAATTCCTCGTTTCCCCCTTCCAGGTACAAACTATGCTTATGATTAAATTCTGTACGCAAGGGTTTCGCCAACCAATAGGTGTTCACTCCCTCCCGCACGTTTTTCAGTTTCCCCTGGTACTCCTCTATTCTTATTTTTTTAAACCAAAAATCCTCTCCTTCGGCCTCGTACATTCCGGATGCCACTTCCGCATCCAGTTTCTGGCGGGCATTCATCAGGTTGTAGTCGTTTAGGTTAGGCATGGAGATTGTCCCGACCATGTTGTAAGTCACCCGCACTTCCCCTGATTTGGGGGCTACCGTCGTGATGACCACCACGCCATTGGCAGCCCGGGAACCATACAATGCTGTCGCTGCCGCATCCTTGAGAATGGTTACACTCTCGATACGGTTCGGGTCCATGTCATACACTTTTTGTATCGTGGTCTCGAAATTATCCATGATGAAGATCGGCAGGTTGGGATTATTTTCCAAGGCTGATTTGGAGAGCGTGTTGCGGTCCAAATCCTTCACCCCGATACTCGATTGTCCCCGGATCTGCATCTCCGGTAAGGCGTTCGGGTCGGACCCCCATTGGTTATTGGTCTTCACCCGAAACGAGGGATCGTATACCTCCAAGGCTTTCATCACGTTGGTTTTAGAAACCTTCAGTAGTTCATCCCTCGAAACAGTCACGGAATTACCCGTAAAACTCGTTTTCCGGACATTACCGTAACCGGTCACGACCACTTCTTCCACCTCTTTCGTGTCAGATTTCATGCGCACTACTACTTCCCGCGTAAAGTTCGTGATCGCAACCTCTTGGGTTTCCATACCGACGAAGCTTACCAGCAAGTAGATCGTATCCATCTTGGGTAGACTGAACACGAACATTCCTTGGTCATTCGTACTTCCCCCGATGCTGGTTCCCTTCACGATCACCGTGGCTCCGGGCAGACTCATTCCCCTCTCATCCAACACTTTTCCACGGACGGTAACGGGCTCTAAGGTCTTCTGCCGCTTTTGGATCACGATCATGTTCTGAAACAAGCGGAAAGTATATTCCGTTCCCTCCAAACAGGCTTGAAGTACCTGTGAGGCCGGAACAGATTTGAAAGCATGTGTCACGGCCGGAATCTTCTGGATTTCCTCGTTATTGAAAAGGAAATCAAGTTTCGTGTGACGTTTGATGTAATTGATCACGTCTATAAAAGGAGCTTCACTGAACTCCACGGTCAATCTCGGTTCATCGTTCGACTGTGCCCGACTGACTCCGATTCCAAAGGACTGCAACAGGATCACCAGCATCAACAACGTGCCGACTCTCCCGCGTTTTGCAGATAGATTAGACTTCTTCTTTTTCATATAGATCAGTTTTAATTTTCATAAGGGTGAAACCTTGCTTAATATCATATCCCATTACGATTTCCCGCACGGGTCTCACCACGGTTTGTAGATTAGTTAGTAGGTATACTTCTCCCATTTAGAATACCTATGGTTCTATCAATTCATGTTTACATGTTAATTTCTTACGTGCTCTAATTTTGTTTAATGGTTATCATTCCATCCCTCAAGGAGAATTGTAGATTTGTCGTGGTACTTAATGCCTCCAACAGCTCTTTCAACGGCATAGTACTGGCAGGCGCCCCGGTAAAACGACGCTCTCTAATTCCCGGAACCGCATACAGTACTTCTACATC
>NZ_JBCOSQ010000117.1:0-7015 GCF_040920905.1 Butyricimonas sp. RTP31003st1_G1_RTP31003_210430
ACCTTGTACAGACCAACCCGCTCGTAACCACCTCGCAACTCCTTCTCGCTATTGTACATGGAGGTTACCAGACCCTCGTCCACGTAATTATCTATCACGCTCCAGTTCTTCCGATCCTCCTTGTCGAGAAACTTCTTGTAAGGGTGAGATTTCAACGTGTCCATGTAAACGATTCTGGCGTTCCTGCTAGAGGCGTGGTTGTACTGGTTGAGTAAATAGTAATACACGTTCTCCATTATGGTGACTTGTTCTTTTAAATCGGCAACAGACTGTACCGTGTAATTCGAGTTAAAACTGGCAACATGATAGATACCAGAGATCCCGTTTCTAAACCTACCCGCTATTTGCCACACGTCCGTTCTGGGGTCAAGCATGGAGTGGGTGGCGTGCGATAAATCTGTTACCATGATCACGTGAGGTCGTTCTTCCATTTCTATATCAAGGGCGCAGAAGAACCTGCTCGTGAAGAAGTTGTAGCGTTTCATGTTATCCTCGCTCCAGTTATCACGGGCGTTCATGAATCCCCTCTCGTTCAATCGTTCCACGCTTTTGGGGGCACAGAACACGGTGGATTCCTCCTTTATCCCCAAGGCGTTCATCATGGAATCTATGACGTCTGTCGAGTTTATGAAGAAGCATATCTTCCCGCTACCAATATGCTCGATCACTTTCTTGGTCGCCTCCAGCACGTTGTTCGTGGGGCAAAAGTGCAAGGTCTTCCTCACGTCATAAGTGGGCTCGATCTCCACCACCTCGAAGCTTTTAAACCTTGGATCGCTAAACTCTACTAGCGTGGCGGAAACGAGAGCCTTGTTTTTAAACTGGAAAAAGTCATCAAACGGTAAGGTTATATCCTCCCTGTAATCCACGTCCTTCACGATCTTGTGACATTCATCGAACAAGAGAAAGCATTCCTCGTGCATGTTCACTCCTAGAATCTCGAAAGCTTCTTTCACTTTCTGGAAACTCTCTGGGGTGGCGAGTATCTTGAATAGCTTGTTTGCCTTCATGCTTTGGCGCAGGTAAGCTACAACATGGGTGGTGTAAACACCCTCGTGCACCCCGAACAAGTTGTCTTCCCCGTGTTTTGAACATTTACCTTTTATGACGGGCACGTTAGGCTCTATGATTATGGAGTGACGGTTCGCCTTGATCTCCCCACGTGTGGCACCGCATCCAGTGATTTTCTTGCGTAACACGGTGTTACTTGGGATCACGGGTAACACGTCTGACAGGTATTGATTCTCGTTTATGTAGACTTTCATCCCACTAGCAAGCGAACGGGTTCATTATTGGCTTTCAAGTACGCTAGTAACTCTGGCGTTCTCTTTAACTTGAAGTATATCGTTCCCCTCTCGCACGAGGCAAGGGCTTTCACGTGTCCAGTCGTTTCTCTTAACAGGGGAACGTATTGTATCTTGGTTTTACCCTCTACCAGTCGTTTAAAAACAGGCAACTCCAAAGACTCTCGAACATCTACCTTGTTCGGCTTGATCCCGAAGTCCTCGATCTCTCCAAGTAACAAGTAACCCAGTAACCATTCCAGGCTATCACGGTTAAGCCAGTAAGAGAATCGTTTCACGCCAGAAGTGGTGATGATAGCGAGGGGCAAACCACGGTAATCCACGCTAAACTCTATATCCAGATCGTGACCGTGTAACATCAAGGATTTGACAACCTCGTGATTCTCAGCATTATCTTTAAATTGTAAGTTTGGTAAATGTAATTCTACTTTCATGGTTTCGGGGGGCTTACCGTAACAAAAAGAAGAGGGAGTAACCCTCTCCCTTGTCTATTTTTGTTTAAATGTTTGCCTTAACACGAGGTTATTATCAATCAAGAATCGTTCTAGTTCAGGTGTACGCTTGATACAATACTCGACACTCCCTCTTTGGTGCCAGATCGAGGCTTTCATGCAACGTTCCCCCCTGAAGGTCATGAAGTCCGTTTTAAAGATAATTCTTTGCTTGTTCTCCACTTCCATTTTAAACAAGGTAAAACCGAAATCTTCCCCCTCGTCAGCCTCGTAATCCTCTTCTCCCGTTAGCTCGATCTTGTCAGGGAAACGGGCATCAATTAACTGGTAAACGTATTCCAGAATTTTCTGGTCCACGTAAACGTTAAAGTGATATTTACAGTTTTCCCGCTCTACCGTGATCTTGAAAGCTCGTTTCCCGTTTATCACGGTTGGCATTACGGAAGGCTTGCAAGTGTCAAAGTTTATCGCGTCGAGCTTGTTCAAGCTTTCTTGATTAAATTGTTGTAATAGCGTGATAACATTATCTTGTTGTCCTTGATTCCGTGCTTGTTTTGCCAAGTCACATTTGATCGTGTTTATTAAAGTTGCCATATACTCTTGATTTTAAAGTTTATAATTCTGTTTAAATGGAAGGGGGGAATATCCCCCTCTCGTGATCACTACCTAAGGTTATTTGTTTTTAGGTAGTCCTCCACTTCCTCGTTCAAGGTCAAGTAAAATTCAATCACGAACTTACCGCTCATTGTGATTCTTGCAGGAACGTGAACCACATCTTCCTTTACCACGTCATTGCCGAAACAGATTCTAAAACCGTTCTCGTACATTAGTTTAAAAACCTCGAAGCCAAAGTCCTCTTCCTCCCCCGCTTTCCAACCAGTAACATCATAACTACCAATCTCGCTTGGCTCTTGCCCGCAACAGATTGAAAGAAGAGCGTCAAAGAGCTCTTGATTTAACGGGAGTTTGATCTCCTTGTAGGCTCTCGCCCCAGTGGTAGGTACATTAACGATCGCCATTCTTATTCCACTTTTAGTATTATAGAAGCGAAGGGTTAGAAAACTAGCCGCCACGGCTAACGCTTTCAATTGCTCGAAAGACGCTTTCACTTTTTCATCGTTACTCTTGTTTGCACCTTGTGCCAAAACTGCGCTTGATACTAACTTTGTTGCCATAATTTTAAATTTTTAGTTATTAAAATTCTATTCCCAATCACTGACGAGGTGCGCACCATTCATCGTTGATCGTGACACAAAACTACCGCTCCAAAGAGGGCAAATCCATAAAGAATAATAGCTGTTTGAAGTCCTATTCTTTAGAAGATCATAACCTGTCAGAACTCTCGTTTCGTGTTGCAAACTAACTTCAAATCGAGAGGTTAAACCATAAAGAATGGAGATCATTTAGAGGTCTATTCTTTAGACTTGCTCTCTTTTATCACCTGTTTGCAATGGCAAAAGTGAGATTATTAGAAAGGGTAATCCATAAAGAATGAAGCCCGTTTGGGAGTGTATTCTTTAGATTGCTGTTTAATAATACAACATGACGTTTAATGACAAAAAAATCCCTGTCACGTTGGATTGTAACAGGGAATATAGCTCGTAACAGGATGATCTACCATAGGTGACCTGTGAGGTTATTGGGTGAAGTCTTGTACTCGCTGAATGGTTTGATCTCCCATTTAGGTTGATAACCTTGTTTTTCGAGATAGGCTATTTTACTCCCAAGGTTATTCACGTCATCGTTTTCTTCCTTTAATCCTAGCATGAAAAGAAATTCGATGGTCAGTTCTCTTGCCTTGCTTTTAGATTTGAATCCTGCATGATCAATTAACAGGCGATAAGTACCCATCATGATTAAATCATGCAAGACGGGAGATTTACGTCCCTTGGGGTTGGCGTATATAGAGCTTAATTCTTCTTCCGCTTCCCTCTTGCTTTCTATCCCTAGATAAGTATGCAAGTAATCTTCTAGTAAACTGGTAAACCAGAAAGCGGTGTTGTCTATCTCTACCCGTTCCATTCCACATTCTATTCTTATAGGTTTTGGCAACAAGGCTTCTGATTCCTTCGGCAGATCATCCACTCGTGGGCTATCAAGGGCAAGGCTTACTGGCACCTTCTTCTTCTGGCTGATTCGTCCCTTTAACAAGGTTAGTAACTTTAGCATTTCTGGTCTGATATGCTTGAAGTAATTGTTTGCCTCGTCCCAAGATTCCAGCTCGTCAATGGTCATGCTGGAAAAATCTTTGGTCACGTTCAGTTTCTCGTGCTTGCGGTATAGTATGGCAAGCATCCAGAGAGTGTGGAATATCTCTCCTTGATTAGTGAAGGGGGCGAAAGGTTTGAACACGGAAACAAGTTTTTCAAGTAAAGTAGTGTCACTCTCTTTAAAGTATATACTTGGTAAATTGTTTAACTCCCATGCAAGCTTGTCTTTCTCGTTATCTTGCCAACCCGTGGTTTTCTTGTAATCTCCCAGCGTCTTGTAGATACTTCCGAAGCTTTTGTCTATGTCAGTTTCGATCATGTTTCTGTTGTAGGCGAAATAGGTTGTTAGCCACGGTTCTAATTCTAAAAGAGTTGAAACAGGGAAGAGTGTATCAGTTGCGGTTATCATAGCCAGTCCATTTTAACAAGTTCACGAGGATAAAGGTAAAAAAAATACCACCTCCCCGAATCGAGGAAGTGGTATAAAGTTTCAAAGTAGAACCTTTACAGGTATATTAACTCCAGTTTATAACAGGTTAGTCATTGCTTCATCTATTTGTGTATTCTCGAAACTGTCCAGATAGATTTGAGTTACTTTCTCCGAGCTATGCCCCATAGCTTCTGATATAATAGAGGTGTTTACCCCCGATCGTTTTAACACCGTGGCGAATGAATGCCTTGCAACATACGAGGTCAGTTTCAATGATATATCCAGATATTCCCCTATCTTCTTCAAATACTTGTTTACATACCTTGTTTGGTAATCTAACTTATAGTATTTCTCCTTCATCGTTTTCTGTTTGGTATCATCGAATATTGGAAAGACATAATCTGTTTGCTTGTGCTTTTTCTTGCTATACTTCTTGATTATATCCTTCGCCATAGGTTGTAAACGAAATGAGATCATTTTCTTTGTCTTACTTCTCCGAAACTGTAACCTCTCGTTATCTATAACATTAGCATACTTTAGAAATGCAATATCTACAATATTAATCCCACATCCTAGATAGCTAAACACAAATATATCTCTTGCAAAGTCATAGAGAGGGAATGTATTCTCGTCTGAAATACTTTTCAAATCCAAGTTTATAATCCTTTCAATGTCTTGTTTAAGAATTGCCCTTTTAGATGTTTCCTCCTTGTACTTTGATACTTTAAACTCGTTAAAAGGATTCATGTCTGCTGGAATAGTTTTACTAACAACGGCTCTATTAATGACTGCTTTCAAACCTCTCAACCTATTTCCTATCGTATTCATCCGTAATCTCTTCTTTACTTTCATCCATGCTGCAAAGTCATTTAGAAATACCGTATCAATACTTTTAAGTTCAATATCTGTTCCTTTTGTAAATGCCATAAGACAATTGAGACAACACCTGTAATACCTCGCATTCTTGATATGATCTGTCGCCTCCAGCTCTTCAATATACCTGTCAAAATGTTGCTTTACATACTCTTTTTTCTCCTTCTCCACCTTTTGGCGTTTCTTCTCCCCAAACTCATCAAGAGATAATACCCTTCCTTCCAAATTGGCCGCCATTATCTTCTTGTCGATTTCCTTTTTCTTCTCATCTATTACAAGATCATAATACCCCTTGTTGGGACACTCTTGAAGTATTCCCTTGTTTTCCTCATCCCAGTAGTCTATTTTCAACTTTAATCCTAAAGAGAGCATCTTTCTCTGATCTCCTTGGTTTAACGTTAAATACAAAGTAGCCTCACCTTTCGTATTCAACCTAGTGCGGCGACAATATAATCCAATTGTAAAAACATTACTTTCCATGACAAATTACCTCCTAATTTATCACGAAATAAGATCAACACAATAACAAACAAGCATAACCAAAACCTTGACCACGGAAGACGACAATCCATTAAACACATATATATCAATACATTAGCATAATAATTGTGCGATCTGCAAAACCGTGTACAGCAGTTCAAATCTGCTACCGACCTCAGGGAATCAGTCACTTACAAAGTGACTGATTTTTGTTTATGGAGTGTTTAGGGCCCTAATTCCAGGCGCATAGTAAAAAAGCTGTGTATACGGATATAAGTTTGTACCTTTGCAGAAAAGAAAAACAGGAATGGAAAAGAACCCGTACATAGAGTTGGCAGAGTGTCTACTGCCGGAAGAGATGGTTGAGTATTTTGAAGTGGTCAAGGTAGAGAAGACCCCAGAGACGCTTGATGTGACTCTTGAGGAACGCGATACAGGAATTGACGGCAACGCTGAAGGTCGGCTTCGTCCTAATGGGTTTTACGAGGAGAGTACAGTCAGGGACTATCCGGTTCGTGGCCGCAAGATGACGTTCCATGTGAAGCGTCGCAGATGGGTCGACAAAGAGACAGGTAAAAGCGTATCAAAGCGCTGGGATATAGTGGCTGAAGGCACCCGCATCTCGAAAGAGTTCGCGGCTTTTTTAAAAGATATGCTTGGACAGGTACCCGATCACGGGCCGCTCTCTTGAATGGTTCTTTGATATTGACGGGGATTTGTTTGAACGTCAATACAAACGGCATCTGAGTGGATATTGGAAGTGGAAAGATACTCCCGAAGGGAAGCACGCGGAACGGTGGCGAGTCTTCCCCGAGAACATGGGTGAGCATCTGAGCATCGATGAGACATCGCTCAGCAACGGAGAGCTCTACACGATAGTCACCAACAAGAAAGCGCGTGGCAGGGAACATTCATTGGTTGCCATTGTTCTCGGCACCGATTCTGATGAAGTTTTGAGAGCCCTGAGACAGATTGACAGCGGGGCGCGCCGTAAGGTGACAGAAGTCACCCTTGATCTGTCCGACAGCATGAACCGCGTCTGTCGCTATGCCTTTCCCGGGGCCAAACGTGTCATTGACCGCTTCCACGTGCAGAAGCAGGTACTTGAAGCCGTACAAGAAGTGAGAATTGCTCACCGTTGGGATGCAATCAATGCCGATACCGAGGCCCGAGAGCAGGCCAAACTGACAGGTGAAAAGTATGAACCCGCGCGCCTTTCCAACGGCGACACGCTCAAAGAGCTGCTTGCCCGTGGACGCTATGCCC
>NZ_JBCOSQ010000118.1:0-6972 GCF_040920905.1 Butyricimonas sp. RTP31003st1_G1_RTP31003_210430
ATTATGTACTGTGCCCGTGCAATTGCTTTTGAACAAACGGAGGAGTGTTGTAGCAATAATGTGTTATGGCGAATGACGTTAGTGGTGCCGGTGCTGTTCTTGATTTTTATGGAGAATTTCTCGACATCGGCGTTGCTGGGCGGGGTTTGTTTGGTGATGTTGTTTGTCGGTCGTTTATACTGGAAGACGTATGCGAAGTTGATTGGGGTGATCGTGGGGTTGATGATTCTGATGCTGGCGGTTGTTTTTATCGTTCCGGAAAAACATTTGAAGTCGGCGGGACGTTTGCTGACGGTGAAAAGCCGTATCGAGCATTTCGTGAACCCGAGCGAGACGGACAGTGACGATTCGTACCAGTCGGATCAAGCGAAGATTGCCGTGGCAAAAGGAGGATTGATGGGGCTGGGACCGGGAAATAGCGTGCAGCGGAATTTCTTGCCTCACCCGTATTCGGATTTTATATTTGCTATTATTGTGGAGGAATACGGACTGGTTGGGGCCGGGATTGTGATGTTGCTTTACCTGATTATTTTGTACCGGGTAGGGGTGATCGTGCGACGTTGCACGAGGATGTTCCCGGCGATTCTGGTGGCCGGATTGGGGCTGTGTATCGTGTTTCAGGCATTGATTAACATGGGGGTTTGCGTGGGACTTTTCCCCGTGACCGGGCAGCCGTTGCCGCTGGTGAGTATGGGGGGTACCTCTCTGTTGTTCACGAGTGCGTCTTTCGGGATGATATTGAGTGTCAGTCATACTTTCTCGGAAGAGGGAGAACGGGAAGAGAAGGAGAAACTAAAGATGGCCGCTCAAGGTATAAACGAGGAAGAAGAGAACGAGGAAAATTGAACATGAAGATATTTGAGATATGAAGAAAGTAATTATTAGTGGAGGCGGAACGGGAGGACATATATTTCCTGCCCTTTCTATTGCGAATGCGCTGAAACGGTTGAATAAGGATATAGAGATTCTGTTCGTGGGGGCAGAGGGGAAGATGGAGATGGAGAAGGTGCCGGAAGCCGGGTATAAGATCGTGGGATTACCGGTGAGAGGGTTACAACGTAAGCTGACGTTGAATAATCTGAAAGTATTGTGGAATTTATGGCGGAGTTTGAAGAAGGCCAAACGAGTGGTGCGGGAGTTTAAGCCGGATGTAGTGGTTGGTGTTGGAGGGTATGCCAGTGGACCGATTGGAAAGGTGGCCACGAACGCGGGTATTCCGTTGGTGTTACAGGAGCAAAATTCTTATGCAGGGGTAACTAATAAGTTGCTGGCAAAGAAGGCGGCCAAGATTTGTGTGGCTTACGAGGGAATGGAACGTTTTTTTCCAAAGGAAAAGATTATATTTACGGGGAATCCGGTGCGGAAGGATTTGTTGAATGCCGTGAATGAACGGGTGGAGGGGATTGCTTTCTACGGGCTGGATGCGAATAAGAAAACGGTGCTGGTCACCGGAGGTAGTCTGGGTGCCGGGTCGATTAACAAGGCTATGGTGAGATGGTTGGAAAAGATTGCGGGGTGGAAGGATGTGCAGGTGATTTGGCAGTGCGGGAGTTATTACCACAAGGAGCTGGAAGAACAATTGAAGGGACGTATGCCGGAAAACGTGAAGTTTATGCCGTTTTTGAAACGGATGGATTTGGCGTATGCCTGTGCTGATTTGGTGGTGGCAAGAGCGGGTGCAGGTACGATTTCGGAGTTGTGCTTGTTGGGGAAAGCCGTGGTGTTGGTACCCTCGCCTAACGTGGCAGAAGATCACCAGACGAAGAATGCTATGGCGCTGGTGAATAAACAAGCTGCCGTGATGGTGAAGGATGCCGAGGTGGTGGAGCGTTTGGGAGAGGTGATGGAACGCTTGTTGCAGGATGATGGGGAACGGAAAAGTTTGTCCGAGCATATCTTGACGCTGGCAATGAAGGATTCGGATGAGATGATTGCGAGGGAAATATTGAAGATAGTTTAAAGTGTAGAATGTAAAATTTAGAATTGAATGGTCTGCCATTTTAAATTTTAAATTTTAAATTTTAAATTCATGGTATGGATATTAAGAATATAAAGGCGGTGTATTTCGTGGGTATTGGGGGAATTGGAATGAGTGCATTGGCTCGTTATTTTAAGGTGATGGGTTACGAGGTGGCAGGATATGACCGGACCCCGTCACCGTTGACACGAAAAATGACGGACGAAGAAGGGTTTGAGATTACTTACGAGGATGACGAGAAGGGAGTTCGGGAGGTTTTCCGGGATAAGGAGCATACGTTGGTGGTATATACCCCGGCGGTACCGCAGGAAAATCGTATTCTTAGTTTTTTCCGGGATAACGGGTACGCTTTGCATAAACGGGCGGAGGTGCTGGGATTTTTGTCCCATAGTAAAAAAGCGCTTTGCATTGCCGGAACGCATGGAAAGACGACGACCACGACGATGCTGGCTTTTCTGTTGAATCGTTCGCACGTGGGATGTAGTGCTTTCCTAGGGGGAATTTCCTCTAATTTCGGCACGAATTTGTTGATTGATAAGGATTCGGATTATGTGGTGATCGAGGCGGACGAGTATGATCGTTCATTCTTGCATTTACATCCGGAGATTGCGGTAATCACGGCTATGGATGCGGATCATCTGGATATATACGGGACGCACGAGCATTTGATCGAGGCTTTCGAGGAATTTGCCTTGCAGACACGAGGTGAGTTGTTTTTACGTAAGGGGTTGGAATTGAAAAAAAGAACGATTACCGGGTATTATGCTGCCGGGGAGAAAGCGGATTATTATGCCGATCGGTTGCGAGTGGATAACGGGAGTTACTTGTTTGATTATATCGGGAAAGATGTGGAGATAAGGGATTTGAGGATGTGTTTTCCGGGGCGGGTGAACGTGGAGAATGCGACGGCTGCAATCACGGTGGCTTTGTATGCAGGAGTGACACCGGAAGAGATTCGGGTGGCTTTGCCTTTGTTTAAAGGGGTTTCTCGTAGGTTTGACGTACATGCGAAGAGTGACCGATTAATTTATATTGACGATTACGCTCATCATCCGCGGGAGATTGAGGCGTCTCTTTCTTCTATTCGGGAGATGTGGCCGGATAAGAGGTTGACGGTAGCTTTTCAGCCTCATTTGTACTCACGGACAAATGATTTTTACCCGGAGTTTGCGAAGAGTTTGAATCTTGCGGATCAGGTGATCCTGCTGGATATTTACCCGGCACGGGAGCAACCGATTCCGGGGGTGACATCGGGTTTGATTGCTGAGCAACTGACGGTGCCATTCGTGCGGGTGACGAAGGAAGAGTTTCCGGAGTATGTGAAGGAGAACGTAAAGGAGGGAGTTTTTATGACCGTGGGAGCCGGGGATATAGATCGTTTTATTCCGATTTTCACGGAGATGTTTGGAGGGACGGATTGCTGATCGGGGTTACAGGTTTGGATGTAATGGATAAGAGATGAGAATTTGAATTAGAAATTTTAAATTTGTAGGCTGGGAATAGAGATGAAACGCATTTTACCTTACATATTATCTTGCATTTTGCTTGTATACCTGATAATTGTGCTTACCTTTGTGGCGACAAAATCGGGGGAGGTAACATGTAGAGGGGTACGGGTGACTGTCAAAAATACGGATGTTAACGTGTTTGTCGACGAGGAGGATGTTATGAAGGCGATAAAGAAGGGGTACGGAGACATTATGGACAAAAGTATATTGGCGGTGAATAAAGATAGTTTGGAAAGGGTGCTTGTCAAGAATCCGATGATTAAATCGGCTCAGGTTTACTACAGTTTAGACGGTTATATTCATGTAAATATCCAGCAACGTGAACCTGTTTTGAGAGTACTAACGGGTGAAGGGTATTACGTGGATCGTGACGGGAGAGTGATGCCGTTGTCTTCTAAGTTTACTTCCAGGGTTGTTGTAGCAACCGGTGATATAAATAAGAAATTCGCTTGCGAGAAACTGGGTCCTTTCGCGATGAAATTGAAGAATGAACCATTTTGGGATGCGTATATCGAACAACTGGTTGTGAGGTCGAACGAGGATGTTGTGATGATTCCTAAAGTGGGGGATTTCCGGATCGTGTTGGGAAAGGTGGATGATTGCGAGGCGAGGTTGGAGAAGTTGATGTTGTTTCTGAAGGACGGTATCACGAAAAAAGGGTGGAATCGTTACAAGGAGATCAATTTGAAGTTTGACAACCAAGTTGTTTGTGTTAGAAAATAAAATATTAGATATTATGGGGTTTGTAGCTTCTTTGGATATGGGGTCTGGAAAAATGGTGATGGCTCTCGGAGAAAAGTCCGGGAGTGATTGTCGTTTGGTCGGTGTCATAAGTATTGCCTCACAAGGAGTTAAACGGGGCAAAATTGTTGATAAACTTCGGGCAAAAGCATGTATCCAGCGTTTGTTGGATCGTTTTAAGAGCGAGTATGAGGTTCATATTGATGCTTTGAATGTTGCTTTGAGCGGGGCGTGGGTGAAACAGATTGAAGACCGGGAGAATATCAAGTTTTCCCGTCCGAAGAGTATAGATCAAGGGGATTTGCAGGAGATGGAGAAAAAGTGTCGGAGCGTGGTGGGGGCCGGTGATGAGGAAGTGGTGGATGTCGTTCCGTTCGCTTATTACGTGGATAAGGAGAGCGAGGTGAACCCGGTGGGAGTTACGGCGAAACGGTTGGATGTCCATTATCACGTGTACGTGGCAAGGAGTAGTGAGTTGAGGGATTTGAGGGATATGTTTGCCAATCTAGGGGTTGATAAGATAGATTTTTATTCGATGGCGGGGGCCGCGCAGAAGGCTATGATCACGGCAGGATCGGATATGTTTAATTTCGCTTTGCTTGATTTGGGGGCGGATAGTATCAAAGTACAGGTTTTCCAAGACGGGCTTGTTTATTTTGACGAGGAGTTGCCGTTAGGATGCAGCACGATTGATGGGGATATAAATACAGCATTTTCGATTAATGACATGGAGAAGGCACGCAAGCTGAAAGAAGAGTTCGGTATGGCGTTGCGGGCATCGTGCAAGAACCGGAAGATTATGATTCCCGATACGAAGTATTGTATTGATAGTCATGATTTGGTACACGTGGAGCAATCCCGTTTGGAGGAGTTGTTGGAAGGGGCTATTTTCCAAATGCAGGAAAGTGGTTGCTACGAAGATTTGGATGACGGGATTTTGTTGACCGGAGGCGGTTGTCAGGTGGCGGGGATCGAGGTGTTGTTGTCCAAGTTGTCGGGACATTCGGTCGGATTTGCAAAGGTGGCAAGTGTTAAAGCGGATCGGGAGGCTAGTTTGAAGTCCCCGGCGTATTTTACGGCTTTGGGACTGTTGCAGTGTGAACGTCGGGAGGTGAAAAAGCCTAAATCCGGTGGATGGTTTAGTAATTTTTTTAAAGAATAAATGATATAAGACCTTTCAGCTATGCTTAATGAAGATGATTTATTGGTTGTGAACATTCCACCACAGGAAGAATCGATTATCAAGGTGATCGGAGTGGGTGGAGGCGGTAGTAATGCCGTGAACCACATGTGCCGTCAGGGTATTCGGGGCGTAGAGTTCGTGGTGTGTAACACGGATATACAGGCGTTGCGGATTAGTCCCGTGAAGAATCGTATTCAGATCGGTAAGGAGCTTACCGAGGGGCGTGGAGCGGGAAGTTTGCCGGAACGCGGTAAACAGTCGGCTATTGAAAGTCTGGATTATATCAAAACGATATTGGAGCGTAACACGAAAATGGTGTTTATCACGGCAGGTATGGGAGGTGGAACCGGAACGGGTGCCGCACCTATTATTGCCAAACAAGCTCGTGAGTTAGGTATTCTGACTATCGGAATAGTGACGATCCCTTTCAGTTTTGAGGGACGGAAACGAGTGGAGCAAGCTATGGAGGGTGTTGACGAATTGTCGAATTACGTGGATGCTTTGTTAATTATCTGTAACGAGAAGTTGCGGGATATGTACGGGGATTTGAAGTTGTCGAAAGCGTTCGAGATGGCGGATAACGTGTTGACGATTGCGGCTAAGAGTATTGCGGAGATCATCACGTTGAAGGGATTTGTGAACGTGGATTTTGCGGACGTGGAGGTGGTGATGCGGAATAGTGGGGTGGCGCTGATGGGTGCCGGAGAGTCGGTTGGAGAGAATCGTGCGTTGGAGGCTGCGAAGATGGCATTGGAATCGCCCTTGTTGAATAGTAATGATATTCGGGGGGCATCTAATATATTGTTGAATATGTTGTACGGTAGTAAGGAGATCACGATGGATGAGATTACCTTGATTACCGATTACGTGAAGGAGTTGGTCGGGAACGATGTGGACGTGATTTGGGGGGCTGGTAAGGATGATGCTCTAGGTGATGAGTTGCACGTGGCTGTGATTGCTACCGGGTTTAACGGTTCACCGATCGAGAGAAAGAAGACGAATATTTCTTTCAAGGTGGAGACCGTGGAAGATTTGGAGATGCAGACGGTGGATGCCCGGAAGTTGGAGGAAGAGGAGCGGATGCGCAAGCAAAAACTGGAGGAAAGTCGTCGGTTACGCCAACAGCGAGGTGAACAGAGGCGGGATGTCGGGAAGCGTCAACGGGCTATCGTGTTTGACGACGATGATGACGATGAACCGGTTCGGGAAGAGGAGACTCATCGGAAACGGATCGAGGAGTACGATCGGGAGTTTGAACTGGAGAACGGGCGCAAACGGGGAAAGAATGAGGTGCCGGATGTAGATAGTTGGTTCAAACGTAAGCTGGGGAATATGTTCAACGAGGATATGAATAGGGATTCACAAATGTAATAATGGACGATCATGGTAGATGGATTGATAAATTTTAACCAGTTTGAGATTACTACCCCGATTATTAAGGTGATCGGAGTCGGAGGTGGTGGCGGTAATGCCGTGGAATACATGTACAGGCAAGGGATCTGTGACGTGGATTTCGTGTTGTGTAATACCGATTCGCAAATATTGGAACATAGTCCTATTCC
>NZ_JBCOSQ010000119.1:0-6931 GCF_040920905.1 Butyricimonas sp. RTP31003st1_G1_RTP31003_210430
TACAGGCAAGGGATCTGTGACGTGGATTTCGTGTTGTGTAATACCGATTCGCAAATATTGGAACATAGTCCTATTCCGACCATTATTCAATTGGGGAAGACCCTGACTGAAGGACGGGGAGCGGGGAACCGACCGGAAATCGGAGAGGCTGCCGCTAACGAGAGTATTGATGATATAAAAGCGTTGTTGAGTACCAATACGAAGATGGTGTTTATCACGGCAGCAATGGGGGGTGGTACCGGGACCGGTGCGGCACCCGTGATTGCCAAGGTTGCCAAGGATATGGGTATTCTGACGGTGGGTATTGTTACGATACCTTCCCGTTTCGAGGGGCCGAAACGTTTGGATCAGGCTCGTGAAGGGGTAAAAAGATTAAAAGAACACGTGGATTCTTTGATTATCATAGATAATGAGAAGATACAACGGATATTCGGATCGCAGACATTGTCGAGTGCATTTGCCAAGGCTAACGACGTGTTGAATATTGCTGCCAAGGGTATCGCGGAGATTATCACGTTACCGGGATATATAAACGTCGACTTTGCCGACGTGAGAACGGTGATGACGGATAGTGGAATTGCTATTATGGGTGCGGCAAAAGCCTCCGGTGAAGACCGGGCGAAGCGGGTGATTGCCGAGGCTTTGAATAGCCCTCTGCTGAATAAGAGCGATATACTGGGAGCTAGTGACATCTTGTTGAATATTACATCCGGGACGGATGAAATTACGATGGATGAGATGAGTGAAATCACGAATTACGTGATTAAGGAAGTAGGTGATAATGCAGCTATAATCTGGGGTGTGGGAACCGATGAGGCGCTGGAAGACGCAATTTCCGTGACGGTGATTGCTACCGGCTTTCCCATGGAGGACGTGGAAAATACGTTCACGAAACCCTTGAAGGGAGTTGCGTCCGTGAATGATGTTTCGGAAGAGGCGGTGGATGCTGCCCGTACGAAAAAAATCAAGGACGGGGTAAAGGATTACGTACAGGTCATTTTAAAGGAATCGGAGGTTGTGCTTCAACCGGATCTGTCACCCGAAAAAGTAGAAGAATTGGCAACGACTCCGGCGTATACACGGAGACATTTAAAAATAGACAGACCCTAGCGATTTAGTGATTTAATGATTTAGCGATTACGTGATTTCCGGTTTATAAATAGAGGCGTTAGCCTTGTGAGGGGGAATCTAAAATCAAAAATCACTAAATCCGAAATTGTAAGGGGGTAATTTAAAACAGTTTAATGGAAAAATTTAGAGAATTAGGATTAGACGGGGAAATTCTTAAAGGAATTGCAGATTTAGGGTTTGAAACACCGAGTCCGGTACAAGAGAAGGCCATCCCTGTTATTTTGGGCGAAGAAAATGATTTGGTTGTGTTAGCCCAGACCGGGACGGGAAAAACAGCGGCTTTCGGATTGCCGTTATTACAGAAAATTAATCCGGAATGGAATAGTGTACAGATATTGGTTCTGAGTCCCACACGTGAGTTGTGTATGCAGATCGGGAGTGATTTGAAAAAATATTCAAAGTATCTTCCGGATATTCGTGTGACCTGTGTATACGGGGGTACGGATATTAGAAGGCAAATGAAAGAATTACAGAAGGGGGTACACGTGGTTGTGGCTACTCCGGGACGTTTGGTTGACTTGTTGAACCGGAAGGCATTGAATATCGAGACCGTGTTTGCTGTCGTGCTGGATGAGGCTGACGAGATGTTGAATATGGGATTCCAGGAAGATCTGGACTTTATCTTGAGTAACACGCCTAAGGATAAAAATACATATTTGTTTTCGGCGACAATGCCGAAAGAGGTAGAGCGGATTGCCCGGAATTATCTGGTGAACCAGAAGGAGATTTCCGTGGGGAAAAAGAATCAGGGTGCAGACACTGTGTCTCACCAATATTATATGGTTCGTGCGAAAGATTGTTACGAGACGTTACGTCGAATTGTGGATTGCTCTCCCAGTATGTACGCTATTATTTTTACCCGAACGAAGAATGATGCGCAAGATATAGCGAAACATTTGCAGCGTGATGGGATTGATTGCGATGCATTACATGGGGATCTGAGCCAAGCACAGCGGGATAACGTGATGAACGCTTTCCGGGCGAAACGGCTGAAAGTGTTGGTGGCAACCGATGTGGCAGCTCGTGGGTTGGATGTGGATTGCCTGACACACGTGATCAATTACAATTTGCCTGAAGACGTGGAGAGTTACACGCATCGTAGCGGTAGAACGGGACGTGCCGGAAAGGAAGGAATCTCTATTGCGATTATTCACTCGAAAGAGAAAGGGAAATTGCGTCGGATTGAAGGTATTTTGAAAAAGAAGTTCGAGTACAAGCAAGTGCCGGTAGGGGAAGAGATTTGTCGGGCTCAGTTGGCATTCTATGCAGATAAGATTCTAGCATCTGAGGATCAAGAGGATATGGATCTGTATGCTCCGGATGTGTATGAAAAGTTCGCAGAGCTGACGAAAGAAGAGTTGATCCAACATTTGGTTTCCTATGAGTTCGGTAAGTTACTGAAGAAGTATAAGAATACGGCTGATTTGAATATTAGCGAGGATGACCGTGGGGGTCGTTCTGAGCGAGGTGAACGTGGAGATCGGGGAGATAGGCGTGACCGTCGGGGACGTGGAGAAGAGACTGTGTACAGCACGTTTATGCTGAATGTCGGTCGGGAAGACGGGCTGACACCTCGTGATTTGATGGGCTTGATTAATAAATATTCTCGTCGTCGGGGGATTGGTGTCGGAGGTATTCGTATTTTTGATACAGATACTAAATTCGAGATTGACGAGGAGAGTGCATCTGATTTCGCCGTAGATTTCAGCAAGGTTCTCTTTAATGGTATTCCATTGGAGATAAAGGCTATCCCGACTCGGGACAGTGGACGTCGTCGGGATGACCGGAGTCGAGGCGAGTTTTCCGGAAGACGGGAACGTCGAGATCGGGACAAACGAGATAGCCGAGGTGGCGGACGTCGGGAAGAAAAGAGTGGTGGAAAGAGAAGAGGAAGACCGGGAAGTGATCCGAAAAAGCCGAGAAATTTCAATAGATCGTCTTCTCGCGACTAGAAAATAATTTGTACATTTGAACATGGGAAGTGTAAAGTTTACTTTACATTTTCACATGTTCAATGTTTATATATTCAAATTGAAAAATGATGGAAATTAAGAGTGCCAATTTTGTGATAAGTAACACGGATGTGAAGAAGTGTCCGGATCCGGATAGACACGAATATGCGTTTATCGGGAGATCGAACGTGGGGAAATCTTCGTTAATTAACATGTTGACGAACCACAGTAAACTGGCCAAGACATCCGGCAGTCCGGGAAAGACACAGTTAATCAATCATTTTTTGATTAATGATGAATGGTATCTGGTGGATTTACCCGGATATGGGTATGCCAGAACATCTAAATCTCAGCGAGGACAATTCAGTTCTATGATAAAGAATTACATTTTAAAACGGGAGAATATGGTATGTCTTTTCGTGTTGATTGACAGCCGGCACGATCCGTTGAAGATTGACCTCGATTTTATGGAGTGGCTGGGAGAAAACGGGGTGCCTTTTGTTATGGTCTTCACGAAGGCTGATAAGTTGACGACCACGGAACGAATGAATTGTATTGCCAAATATCAGGAAAAGATGAAAGATACATGGGAAAGTATGCCCATGGCGTTTATTACTTCTGCTGAAACAAAATTGGGACGGGTGGAGTTGTTGTCTTATATTTCTGAGTTGAATAGATTAGAACTGGAATAAGATGGTGTGATGAAATGATTTTATAATCATGAAATCATAGAATCGGCAATCACAGAATCTTTAAATCATAAATTAACATGGAGGCTATTGGATTATACCAATTGAATAGTTTGGTGAAACGGGAGTTAAAGAATCGTTTCCCGGATAGTTTTTTGGTTATAGCCGAGATTGCTGATGTGAAAGAAAATCGGTCCGGGCATTGTTATCTGGAGTTGGTGGAGAAGAGGGAGGAAGATGATGCGGTGATTGCCACGGCTCGGGCTACGATATGGGCGTTTACCTATCGGATGCTAAGACCTTATTTTGAAACAACCACGGGAAAATCTTTACAGAAAGGGATCAAGGTGCTGGTTCGTGCGGAGATCGTTTTTCATGAGTTGTACGGGTATTCTTTAAATATAAAAGATATTGATCCGACTTTCACGGTTGGAGATCTGGAGCGGAAACGTAAAGAGATTATTGATCGATTGACGCAAGAGGGGGTAATTGATATGAATCGGGAACTGGAATTTCCGATGTTGCCGAAGACTGTGGCTATTATATCTTCCCCCACGGCTGCCGGGTATGGTGATTTCGTGGATCAGTTACATCGTAATGTTTACGGGTATGCTTTTCATACCAAGTTGTTTCCTGCCATTATGCAGGGGGAGAAAACAACAGAATCTATTATTGCTGCCTTGGAAAGAATTTACGAGTATGAATCACTTTTTGATGTGGTGGTGATTATTCGAGGGGGTGGTTCACAAACGGATTTGGGTAGTTTTGATTCCTACGAGCTGGCAGCTAACGTGGCGCAGTTTCCTATTCCTATTCTTGCTGGTATTGGACATGAACGGGATGAAACGATCGTGGACCGGGTGGCTTATCGAAGTGTGAAGACCCCAACGGCAGCAGCGGCTTTTCTGATCGAGTGCTTTAACGAGGTGGATAGTGTGTTGGAGGATGCGAAGGAAACCTTGGTGAGAGAAACCAGAAGAATTTTGCAAGAAGAAAAAACTCGTCAGGTAGTACGAATTACGGAGTTCAAGCAATTTACCCGTCTTTTTTTAGAGGGGCAGGCAAATAATTTGACCTTGTCGTCCCGGAGAGTAGAACATGCCTCAAGGCTTTTTGTACAGGATCGGATCAATGGATTGAATCAATTGAAGATGAAGGTGGAAGGGAAGGTCGGAGCCTTGTTTGAGCGTCAGAAGAATCGTTTGGACGATATGCAAAAGACAATGGTACGTAAAACAACAGAATTGTTTACGGCTAATCGTTATTTTCTGGAGTTGGCAGAAACGAAAATGAAGTATGTTGATCCGAAAAACATACTGGAAAAGGGATTCTCGATTACTCGCGTCAACGGAAAGGCGGTTCGGGAAACGGATTGTGTGAAGCAAGGGGATGTGCTTGAAACAGAGTTGTTCAGAGGCGTTATTCGAAGTGAAATAAAAGATATTGAAACAAACATCTAATATATAATCGGTTATGGAAGAAAAATTGACATATAAATCCGCTATGGAGGAGATAGAAAGTTTAGTGAAGTTGTTAGAAGAAAATAAGTTGGATGTGGATGAGCTGAGCGAGAAAGTAAAACGGATGGCGGTACTTGTTGAGTTTTGTAAGGGCAAATTACACCGGACGGAAGAAGATGTAAATAATGTGTTGAAATCAATTACCGAATGATGAAATCCGGTTGGCTGTTGTTTTTCATGCTGGTTTCAGTGGCTTCTGCGTTAGGGCAGACTCGAACAGCAGAACGAAATTTGTGGGGAAGGGATGAAGTGAAACATGCAGCGATAGGGGTTTGCGTGAAGAACGTGGAGACGGGACAGGTTGTGTACGAGCATAATCCGGGAATGGCATTGCGTCCGGCCTCCGTGGTTAAATTGCTTTCTTCTGCATTAGCATTAAAACGGGAAGGAGATT
This sequence comes from Butyricimonas sp. RTP31003st1_G1_RTP31003_210430, assembly GCF_040920905.1. Taxonomy (NCBI): domain Bacteria; kingdom Pseudomonadati; phylum Bacteroidota; class Bacteroidia; order Bacteroidales; family Odoribacteraceae; genus Butyricimonas; species Butyricimonas sp. RTP31003st1_G1_RTP31003_210430. Next base: position 5,687 of record NZ_JBCOSQ010000119.1, read on the forward strand.
CTTTAACTTACACAACAAAGGTTTTTTACACCGGGGAGATTGATGAAGGGAGACTTTTGGGAAATATTGTTGTACAGGCAGGAGGTGATCCAACATTAGATTCAAAGTATTTTCCCAAAGCATGTTTTATGGATAGTCTTGTTTCTAAGGTTGTGAGCTTGGGAATCAAACGAATTCATGGAAATATTATTATAGAGACAGAGGGAGAACCAGTTCGTATTCCGGGGTCTTGGCCGTGGGAAGACGTGGCAAATTATTACGGGGCTCTTTATCATTCATTTAATTACCGGGATAATACGTACACGATAAACTTGAAATCCGGAAAACCGGGCACTCGAACCAAGATCGTGTCTGTTGAGCCTTCTGTTCCGGGAGTAAAATTGCGGAACGAAGTGATGGCTTCTGCCAAGAATGCGAATGATGCGTGGATATACGGGGGGCCAGAGACTGCGACGTTATTAATTCAGGGGACTATTCCAGCCAATCGTTCTTCTTTTGCGGTGAAGGGAGCTATGCATCATCCGGATGCTTGTTTTAGGGCTGAACTGGAAAAACGATTGAAGGAGAAAGGAGTTTTGTTGGATAAACAAAGGATAGAGGAGGGAGAACGTCATGCATTGCTGGCTATGGATTCTCCTTTTTTGAAGGATATTGTTTATTATACGAATAAGAATAGTGTTAATCTTTTCGCCGAGGCTTTGGGCGAATTGATCAGTCCGACAGATTACGCGAGAACGGTAAAGGTAGAATTAAGTCATATCGGGATAGATTCATGTGGAATTACGTTGAAAGATGCCAGTGGTTTATCGCCGGCAAATGCTGTTCCGGCGGAAGTGTTCACGGATTTATTAATTTGGGCAAAGGGGCATTTAAGTGATGCTTTTGTTGCCTCCTTACCACAAGGAAATGTGGATTGGGGATTACGAATTTATTCCGATCATCCGGTTTTAAGGGAGAATGTTATTGCCAAGACCGGCTCTATGTCAGGAGTCCGGGCTCTTGCCGGATACTTAAAAAATCAGAAGGGAGAAACGTTAGCTTTTACGATTCTTGTGAATAATTACGTGGGTGATCCCGTAAAGGTTCAGGAGACTATTAGGGATTTATTGAAAGATATAGCAGATAAATGAAAAAACCGGCAAAGTGCCGGTTTTTACTTCTAAAATATAGGCCATGTGGCCAAAAATAGTTGGTAAATTCTTTATAACGATTTGAATTCCAGAATGATTAATTACCTTAATTGAA
>NZ_JBCOSQ010000120.1:0-6853 GCF_040920905.1 Butyricimonas sp. RTP31003st1_G1_RTP31003_210430
TCGGTTACGAGGAATATTTTTATAGCGGGAATCGTTGTTTTATCGAGTGGCCGGAGATGGTGGAGCCTCTGTTACCGGAAAACACGTTGATATGCAAGTTTTCCGAACTGGCAGATGGCCGGAGAGAATTGGTGATTGAAGAAAAACTTTAAAGTGTAGGTTATGGATAACTCGGGTAAATTATTGGGAGCCCAAATTAATCGGGAGTGGTTTCTATACCAGGAAAAAGAGGTATTCGGGGAATACCGGCAGAAGCGATTGACAATCGGTTTACCGAACGAGACCGAGCGACGGGAAAACCGGGTGTGTTTAACCCCGGAGGCCGTGGCCATGATGGTTGATATGGGGCATACGATAATGATACAACGAGGAGCTGGAGAGGCTGCACATTACCATGACCGGGAGTACGCCGATGCGGGCGCCCAGATGTTGGATACCTGCGAGGAAGTGTACACGGCGGATATTATACTGAAACCGACTCCGGTGATGCAGGCAGACGTGGAGATGATGCATGATCGGCAGGTTATACTGTCACCGATCGAGCTTTTCGAGTTACGAAAAGAGGCTGTTGTGGAGATGATGCAGAAGAAAGTGACGGCTGTCGGGTTCGATATTCTGAAAGACGAGAACGGGGTTTATCCCGTGGTGCAGATGATGAGTGAGATTTCTGGAAGTTCGGCAATCATGATTGCCAGCGAGTACTTGAGCAATTCTCGGGAAGGGAAAGGTATCTTGCTGGGAGGGGTGACGGGAATCACTCCAGCCGAGGTGGTTATCTTGGGAGCCGGGACTTTGGGGGAATATGCGGCTCGTACGGCGTTGGCTTTGGGGGCCGAGGTGAAAGTGTTCGATCATTCGCTGGAGCGTCTACGCCGGATAAATCATTGTCTGGGACAACGGGTATATACTTCTGTTTTTCATAAGCCGGTTTTGGAAAGGGCGTTATTGTCTGCCGACGTGCTGATCGGGGCTCTGCGTTTCTTCGATGATGATTTCGGGATTACCGTGTCCGAAGAACAGGTAAGGTTGATGAAACAGGGGGCGGTGATCGTGGATATGTCCATTGAACATGGTGGATGTATAGAAACATCAGGGCCAACGACTCATGAGAACCCGACGTATGTATATAACGGGGTAATCCACTATTGTGTCCCGAATGTCCCGTCGAGAGTAGCTCGTACGGCATCTATCGCTTATAGTAATTTATTCACTCCTTTATTTGATAAGATTTCCCGGGCGGGTGGTTTTAATACTGCCATAAAAAATGATGCGGGATTACGGCATGGCGTGTATGTTTATAATGGAGTGTTGACGAAACGGGTGATTGCCGATCGCTATGGATTGGTTTCCAGGGATATTGATTTATTGATGGCTGCTTTTTAATCACTCTATAAAGACTATAATTCCTAATAATACTCCATACACCAGTGCATAGGGAAAAGCTCGTTTCAAGATTTCCCCTTCTTGGCCTTGTAATTGACATGCGGAGGCGGCAATGGCAATACTCTGGGGAGAGATAATTTTCCCGGCAGTAGTGCCTGTGGTGTTGGCGGCGGCAAGCCAAGAAGGAGAAATGTCCATGTTTGCGGCGATTCCTGCTTGCAACTTCCCGAAAAGAATGTTTGCCGAAGTACCGCTACCCGTGATAAATGTTCCTATTTCCCCGGCCAGAGGGGACCAGAAAGCGTAATACTTCCCGGAGATGGAAGTGAGTGTGTTGGCCAGTAATTGCACCATGCCGGATATTTCCATGAGTGCGGATATACTGACCAAGGCGATAACCATAATAATGGTACTGCGGATTTGTACGAGAGTTTGGCCTAGTAACGTGAATTGTCTGCTTGTCGTTATACCCTGTATTTGTCCCCCGATAAAAGCTCCGGCAAAAAGCAATAAACTCGTTGCCTTGAAATTGAAGGGAATAGCCAGTAATATAAAGAAAATGATAAGGCCGTAGACACTCCACGCTTGGTATATTTGCCGGGGCGAGTGTTTCGTGGGAATTGTGTCACTTTTTTTGTTCCATTTACTCCATGCGATAATAATAATGATGGAACAAATACTGCCTAGAATGGCTGGCATCTCCGGACCGAGATATACGGCCGTGGCGTATTGTGCTAGGAAGGATACGCCCCCGACAATCGTACCGAGCAAGATGTTCTTGAGTAAAGCTTGGCGGCGTCTGTCGGCCAATATAGCCAAAGTTATCGGGATCAAGAATATAAAAGGATATAATTGTTGAATGGTAGCCTTACACAATTCAGGTAACGGGCAGCCGGTCTCTTCCATGAGAACGGTTTCCGCGATACCGACGGCCCCGAAGGTTGTGGGTTCACTGTTGGCGATGAGGCTCACGAGTACGGCGAACAACGGGCGAAATCCCAGCGTTACGAGTATGGCTGCCGGGATGGCGACCGAGGTCCCGTAGCCGGCCATTCCTTCCAGTAGCCCCCCGAACCCCCACGTGATCAGTAATACCTGTACACTCCTGTCCGTGGAAATCGTTGCCAGTTGGTCTTTTAACACTTCAATCTTGCCGGAATCCAGTAGAATATTATAGCTAAACACGGCCATCCAGATAACGGAAAGAATGGTGATACAAGCACGTGTGGTACTGTTTATTAAAGTGAAACCGATCTCTTGCGCGGGTATACCAAAGGCGAAAGTGGCCAACATAACGGTAATAACAAGGGTAAGCAGACTACTCTTATCTCCGGGCCACTTGCATATCCCCATGGATATGACCAGTATAACCATTGGCAGTAAGGCAAACAAGATTTCGAACATGACGTATCGTTAGACTTCTTATTGCTTGAGGATGGAGTCTATAACCGGGGTTAAGTCGCTGTTTTTAGGTATTTTAATTCCCCGGATTCCGGCAGCCTCTGCCGCCTCGATGTCTCGTGAACCGTCCCCGATTAACCACGAGGCAGATTTGTCGATGTCAAACTCCCGGATAGCCTGTTCGATCATGTAAGGCGATGGTTTGCGGCACTTACAGGGGGCAATGCTGCTGTGATGAGGGCAGTAGTATATTTTATCCACGTGCGCCCCGTGTTTTTCCAGTTCCTTGCACATATGAACGTGAAGGTTGTCCACGTCTTCGATCGTGTACTCCCCTTTAGCGACCCCGCCTTGATTGGTAACCACGATAATCAAATAACCCGCCTCGTTCAGTCGACGAATTCCGTCGATAACACCGGGATTGAAAACGAAGTCTTCAACCTTATATATGTAATAATGACCTTCATCAGAATTAATGGTCCCGTCCCGATCCAGAAATATAGCCTTGTTCATTTTAGATTTTATCTTTCCAACTTGTAACTTGTCAACTTGTAACCAGAAATTCACCTGTGGCGAATTTCAATGCATTATCTTAAATATTAACTCCTTCAAAAGCTCGCCGTCAGAAATGTTAGCGTTACCGACACCTTTTGATTTGAGGTCGTACTCCCGTAACCAAGAGATAATATTGGCACATTTCATGGCGTTATATCGTTTCGCTCCTTCCGTGTAATCTTTCAGAAAATAGGGATTGATACCCAGTAACCGGGCCATTTCTTGCTGGTTTGGGGTACTTTTCTTCTGGTAGTGGTACGTCAGTAGGTTCAGAAAGTACCGGAACAACATGCTGATCGTGAGAACCAGCGGGTTGTTCTTGGGATTAGCCTCGAAATAATTCACGATACGGTTTGCTTTCAGGTGATCCATCTGTATGATGGCCGCCGTGAGTTCGAATGTGTTGAATTCCTTGCTGATCCCAGTGTGTTCTTCCACCAGATTCTCCTTGATTTCACCGCCACCGGGAAGTAGGAGCATGAGCTTGTCCAGTTCGTTGGCCACCTTGCTCAAATCGTTCCCCAGACTTTCTGCGAGAATACCTGCGGCTTTCAGAGAAATCATGTATTTCTTGTCTTTGCAGTACGAGATAATCCAGTCCGGGATTTTATTGTCGTAAAGTTTGGCCGACTCGAAATAGATGCAATGCGAAGAACTGCTTAATTTTTTGAAAACTCCTTTACGTTTATCCGGTTTCTTGTTTTTATAGAGAAACACGAGGATCGTTGTCGGTTGAAGATGATCAATATAAGGCAGTAAATTCTCGAAATCCCGGATATTCTGGGCCTCCTTGACAATGACAACCTGACGTTGTGACATCATGGGAAAGCGGCGGGCCGTATCGGTCACGGTGGTCATGGAGACATCGTTCCCGTACAATATCGTTTGGTTAAACGCTTTCTCGTCCTCCGTGAGGGCGTTTTTTTCGATGCGTGTCGCTATATCGTCCAAAAAATAGGATTCTTCCCCCGATAAGAAGTAAATCGGGGCATATTTCCCTGCTTTTAAATCTGCAACTATCTCTTCGTATTTCATAAGGCAAAAGTAATAAACTTTAAATTCCGATCATATCAAAGAGTGGTAATTTTAGTGCCAAGAACAGGATTTATCGCCGGGTGATGTGAGAAGGGCCCCCTTTTTCGATCGAGCGCACGATCTGCTCGATTTCCCGGTCCCGCCCGTTCGGTTCGTAATCGGCTTTTAGGTTATTCCCGAACAACAAGGCCAGCGATTGCCAGAAATAGGCATTCACCGTACCCTTGTACTCCTTGATGTGATTGAACGACGTGTTGTTTGTCTCTCGGTAGATCAGGCGAACGAGAATTTTCCCTTGCGTGACGGTCAGTTTCATCAACGGTTGCTTGAACGTGTGCATGAGTTCCTTGTATTCTTTCTTGATAATCTGCTTCCGTTTTGCCTCGGAATCCGTTTGCGCTAGTTTATTTTCAATCTCGTTGATCTTGGCGGCAGCTATTTTCGCGTACGGGAACACCTTTCTCACGTTATAAACCATCCTTTGATTCCGTTGTTGCTGGCGAGCGTATTTCCGGGGATTCTTCAATCGGGCGACGACATCTACTTCATGGAGAAGAACATGGGGCACGGTGTCCCTGCCCATAATCACGGACGGGACAACACTCTGCGCTGTTGCAAAGCTGTTAATAAATAAAGATAGGAGTGATATGATAAATATTTTGCACATTTTTATATCTTTGCATTAACGCTTTATCAATACAAAGTTAGTAGATATATTTGATTTGTAAAAATATTAATTAGTGGAAAAGGAATTTCAGGATCTGTTTCAGATACGTCACAATGATGACCGTGTTGAGGTGGGAAAGGTGTTGATTGCAGAACCTTTTCTGGAAGGTAAATATTTTAACCGTTCCGTGGTCTACATGGTGGAACATGATTCGAGCGGGAGCGTGGGTTTTGTATTGAATAAGCCGTTACCTTACACGACTTCCGAGTTGGTAAAAGAACTCGAAGGCGTACATTTCCCCGTGTACATTGGTGGTCCCGTGGAGCGTAATCAGTTGTATTACATCCATCGGAGAAATGACATACCGGACTCGGAAGAGATTGCGAAGGGGATATACTGGGGAGGTGATTTTAAGGCTTTGACGGAGATGTTGAAAGCTGGAAAGGTATTGGAAGGAGAGATTCGTTTCTTTGCAGGGTATAGTGGCTGGGCGGATAGCCAGTTGGAGAATGAATTGAAGGAGAATTCTTGGATGGTGGGGACGATTCCTACCGACACGCTGTTTACCATCCCGAACGAGGGGTTGTGGGAACAGGCTATGAGTTCTCTGGGGGGAAGATACAAGCTGTGGGCGAATTTCCCGGAAGACCCGATTCTTAATTAATTGAAAATTGAGAATTGACAATTGAAAATGAAGACGATTTGATGAGTTTGGAGATTAGAGGGGACTATCCCTACCGGCTCCCCCTTGCACAGGGGGAGAGAGGCGAACGCAAGAAGGCGCTACAATGTGACATTGTGGTGTGTTCTCCCCCTGTGTAAGGGGGAGTTAGAGGGGGTAGTTAAAGCGTTGGCCTTGTGTGGTTGGAATCTAAAATCATTAAATCCAAAATATAAAGGCAGGCCGTTCTATCGCTGTCCCGCGAGGGAGAGAGGAAAGTCCGGGCAACGCAGGGCATCGTGCTTCTTAACGGGAAGGTCTCCGAGAGGGGGCAGTAGTGTAACAGAAAATAACCGTTCCGTTCGCGGAATAAGGGTGAAAAGGTGAGGTAAGAGCCCACCGGTATCCCGGGTGATCGGGGTAGCCGTACACCTCACGAGTTGCAAGACCATGTACACTGGCGCTTAGGTTTGCCCGACCGATGCCAGGGGGTAGGTCGCTAGAGCTGCGGAGTGATCCGCGGAGTAGATAAATGATAGAAACCGCAAGGTACAGAACCCGGCTTACAGGCCTGCCTTTTTTTTATTGAAAACCGATTAATTCGCAATTTATGAACTACGATTTATGATTCAGAAAAACATTGGTATAAGGTGGAAATCACTTGATCTAAAATCATAAATCAGGAAATTAATAAAATCTATAACAATAATTAGGACGTGAAATCAATCAGAGAAATATTTAGAATTGGGTACGGGCCTTCTTCCAGTCACACGATGGGACCGGGACGGGCGGCGTATTATTTCAAGGAAAAGAATCCGGATGCCGAGCGCTACCGGGTGACCTTGTACGGGAGTCTGGCATTGACGGGAGTGGGGCACGGAACGGATGTTGCCATCCAGAAGATGATCGATCGGCCGGACGACACGGAAATTATATGGGAGTCCGCGAAATCCCTGCCCCATCATCCGAACGGGATGTTGTTCGAGGCTTTAAGAAACGGGGAAGTCGTGGATCGTTGGGAAGTATATAGTGTCGGTGGTGGTGCTTTATGGGATGAACTGGGAACCTTCAAGGAGGAAGATGTCTATCCCGACACGAAAATGACGGATATACTGGACTGGTGCAAGGCCGAGGGGCGCTCTTTCGTGGAG
>NZ_JBCOSQ010000121.1:0-6657 GCF_040920905.1 Butyricimonas sp. RTP31003st1_G1_RTP31003_210430
TTCAATTAAGGTAATTAATCATTCTGGAATTCAAATCGTTATAAAGAATTTACCAACTATTTTTGGCCACATGGCCCCCGATTATATTATTTATTGAGTTTATAAGGTTTATAAAGTTGAAGGTTCATAAGGTTTGCAGACCCTTGTGGGACATTTTGCTTACGGTAGCTAGAGCTGCCGAATCTAAAATCTAAAATTATCACGTTCTCCACCAGATACTATACACGGCGAAAGCGGCAATCGTGAGTAATCCCGTGTAAATGATGATTGACGTGTGTTGCATGTGGGATGGGTGTTTTACGAGTTTACGATCTAGATGAAATTTTAGCCCGTTGGCAATGCTATCCACCCGAAGACAGAAACGGTATATTCCATAAGTGACGGCTCCTACGGCAAACCCGACAACTGTTCCGAAAAGTAGATCTCCGGGATAATGTACTCCCACGTACACCCTCGTGTAACAAGTTACAATTGCCCATAGCATAAAGAATGTAGTTAAGGCTCTGTTCTTGAACAGTAACATCATGAAACAAGCTAATGCGAACGTGTTAGCTGCGTGGCAGGAGGGGAATCCGAATTTTCCGCCTCGCTTTCCATTGACTAAATGTACCATGTCTGCAATATCTGGGTCGCGTGATGGTCGAGGACGTTCGAATATAGGGCGCAGGATGGAACTACATGTTTGGTCTGCCAATGCTATAAGCAAGGCGAACATCAAAGTCGTGAAAATGACCATGCGGATATTCATGTTTTTGTACAAGACGTACAGGATGGACGCATAAAGAGGAATCCATACAAGTTTACTTGTGAATATGTACATGAAGGAATCCAAATAAGGGGTGTGCATACCGTTTAAGGCAAGAAATACCGTACGATCTAGTGCTTGTAGTGATTCTAACATGGAATTTGAATCTATAAGTTTAAATAAATAATGTTCAACCGCTATTTGAGGGGATGATTGGAGAGCAAATATATCATTTTTCGGTATATTTGCAAAATTGTTCTGCGAAATGGTAAAACTCCTCCGTCAGCTTCGCTGCCACCTCCTCTATAAACAGAGGAGGAGTTTTCACTCTTGCCAAAGATGGGGAGTATTTCAACTCTCCCTCTATTTATAGAGGGAGTACGGCAAAGCCGGGAGGGAGTTTGAATGTGGAATTGAATGAATTACAAATAGTAAATCGGCAGGTGCCGGATCTTTAAATTTTGATGAGTTTATGGTAATATTTCCGAATGCAAAGATTAATATAGGGTTGTTCGTCACGGAGAAGAGATCGGATGGATTTCATAACCTAGAAACTGTTTTTTATCCGATTGATCTTCGGGATATACTGGAAATCACGGAAGTGAAGAGTGAGAAAGGGCGTTGCGTTTTTACTTCCACGGGAATCCCGATAGATTGCCCGCCGGAAAAAAACTTGGTGAGTAAGGCATACGCTATTCTGGCTGCCGAGTATGATTTGTCCTCGGTGGATGTGCATTTGCATAAGATCATACCGTATGGTGCCGGACTGGGGGGTGGCTCTGCCGATGCCGCTTTTATGCTGGTTGGGTTGAATCAGCTTTTTTCCTTGGGGTTGAACGAGGAACAATTAATGGGATATGCAGCTAGGGTGGGAAGTGATTGTCCTTTTTTCGTTTTGAATCATCCCGTGTTTGCTTTTGGGAAAGGTGAGTTGATGGAAACGATAGATTTGTCATTAAAGGACTATCATATGGTACTCGTGAAACCGAATCGGGGAGTTTCTACTCCTGAGGCATACCGGGGAATAACGCCTCGTGCGGCCTCTTTTGATTTACGAGAATTGGGAAAATTGCCGATAGAACAATGGACCGGAGTGGTTGTGAATGATTTTGAAAATTCCGTGATTCCTAAAGTCCCGGAAATAGAAGAAGTAAAGAATATATTACGGGATCTGGGTGCGATTTATGTTTCCATGACTGGAAGTGGATCAGCCGTTTACGGGTTGTTCCGTCATCCCGTGGAGGCAGAAAAGGCGTTTCCGGAATATTTCGTGTGGCAAAGTGAGGGAATGAGTTTATAGCTTTACTGTTAAATATAAAATGACTACCCCCTCCGGCTCCCCCTTACACAGGGGGAGAGTTGATTACCAAACATCACGATATTTCAATGCGGCGTGTCCTCCCCCTGTGTAAGGGGGAGTTAGAGGGGGTAGTTTGTTAGCCTCTCCCCACAAATGCGTATACAAATGAAGAGATGCCGGCGAAAATGAAACTAAGGCCGGTCCAGATGATGATATTGAAAATTCCGAACAGGGGATAAAAGACGATCATGAAGGAAAAGAACAAGGTGATGATTCCCGCTATGAATATCCATCCCCATCCCCTGATTTTTAGCGATGACATCTGTAATGATTCGGCAATGTAATCAATGCTTTTGAACATGAGGATAAAGCCGACGATGTAAGGAAGTATGTCTTCCGTGATGATCGGGTGGATTAACAGGATAAAACCGATAATCAGGTCAAGTAACCCGATGAACAATCCCCATCCCCAATGCCGGGAATTACCGCCTGCAAAAGCGTTCATGATTTCACTGATTCCGATAACAATGATAACGATACTGAAATACATGGCCAGTCCGAAATAAGATGCCACCGGATGCCGGATGATGCCGACACCAAAAACGAATAACACGATACCCAGGATAAGATATAACCATCTGAATCCTTTGGGACCGGTAGATGTTGTTGCACTTGTTGTAGTCATTTCTCTGATATTTTTTAAGTTTAGTTTATTTCTTTATATGTGAAATGCATTCAAAAAGTTGTTATTTTGTCATTAAAAATAAATAACCAAATACCGGGAAATACGTTTCAGTGTATAAAAGAACGATGATGAGAAAAATTATATTATTCTTGATGTTGTTTTTAGTAAACTACATGATTATGGCACAAAAGAAAGAGTTGACAGCGGATGAAAAACAAGTGATTATTTATAAGGGGACGGAGAGACCTTTCACGGGTAAATATTATGATTTTAAAGCGAAAGGGACATACGTTTGCAAACAATGCGGGAGCCCGCTTTACCGTTCGGAGGATAAGTTTGATTCCCGGTGCGGGTGGCCGAGTTTTGATGATGAGATTCCGGGAGCGGTGAAACGGGTACCGGATGCTGATGGGAGGCGGACGGAGATTGTCTGCGCTCATTGTGGAGCGCACTTGGGACACGTGTTCACGGGTGAGGGACTTACCCCAAAGAATACCCGTCATTGTGTGAATTCGATTTCGATGGAATTTATTCCTGCCGAAGAATTGAAAATAGACACGGCTATTTTTGCCGGGGGATGTTTCTGGGGAGTGGAGTATTACATGAAAAAGGCACCCGGCGTGCTTGCCGTTGAGTCCGGGTACATTGGTGGAAAAGTGGAAGATCCGTCTTACGAGGAAGTATGTGAGGGAAACACGGGACACGTGGAGGCGGTACGAGTGTTGTTTGATACATCGAAGACTGATTACGAGACGTTGACAAAGTTGTTTTTCGAGATACATGATCCCACGCAACAAGATCACCAAGGTCCGGATTACGGGGAGCAATACCGTTCGGAAATTTTCTACAATAGTCCGGAACAGAAGGCCGTAGCTGAAAAGCTGATACAAGAGTTAAAAGAGAAAGGCTATGCGGTGGTGACCCGGTTAGCTTCGGCTACAACATTTTGGGTGGCAGAGGATTATCATCAGAATTACTATACTAGGAAAGGGACTTTGCCTTATTGTCATGGATATACGAGGCGATTTTGAAAAAATCATGTACCTTTGTTTGGATAAATATTTCAAAAGATAACAGAGAATTTATTTATATAAAAGAAAGGAATTGAATCATGAAAATTGCAGTACCAACAAGAGAAAACGTTGTTGATGATCACTTTGGACATTGCGCATATTACACGCTGTTCACGGTAGATGACGATAAAAATATCACGAATATTGAAACACTCCCTTCTCCACAAGGATGCGGTTGTAAATCGAACATAGCTTCTGTGTTGAAAGAAAAAGGGGTTACCGTGATGCTTGCCGGCAGCATGGGTGACGGGGCTTTAAAGGTATTAAGTGACCAAGGAATTAAGGTTTTCCGTGGTTGTAAAGGGGATGTCCGGAAAATAGCGGAAGGTTATTTGAAAGGGTTTATCCTAGATTCAGGCATCGGTTGCCACCATCATCATGAGGGTGGTGAACACCAATGTAGTCATCATAAAGAGGTTGACTAAGAAGTCGTTTTAACTCCCTCCCCCCTTCGGGGTACTCCCTCTATAAACAGAGGGAGAGCTGAAATACTCCCTGTCTTCGGGAGGAGTCACCAGCTCCTCCTCTGTTTATAGAGGAGGTGGCCGAAGGCCGGAGGAGTTTGTTTAACAACAAATAGTACTTTAGTCAGTTTCTTTGTTTATTTTGACAAGAACTTTGTCGATTCGAGCGGCATCCATATCCACGATTTCAAACTCGAAGTTATACCAGGTCAGTTTCTCTCCGGTCTGTGGTATATGTTCCAAAATCTTTAATATCAGTCCACTTAAGGTGTTGTAATAGTGATTTGCGTACAAACTTTCCATGTCGAAATGGGCCAAGAAGTCATAGAAAGGGCATTGTCCGTCCACGAGATAAGTACCATCTTCCCGTTGCACGATATCCGGTTCTTCCCCAAGTTCCGGCAAGTCTCCGATCAAGGCTTTCAGAATATCTTGTAAGGTAACAATACCTTCGATACTTCCGAATTCATCTGTGACTAGCCCATATTTTATATGTCCTTGTTTTAAGTGCTCCATAGCGTTGTACACGCTTTGATTCTGAGGAAAATATTGGGGAGGACGAACGATGGATTTCAAGTTAAAATCCGGAGCATCCATTCTTCCGAAAAGGTCTTTTAGAAAAACAATTCCGACGATATTGTCCAGCTTCGTGTCTGCCACTGGGTAGATCGTGTGAAGATGTGCGTTTACCGTTTCTCGTAGAGTCTCGTTGCTGTCTTGTATGTTCAGCCAGATGAGATCACTCCGGTGTGTCATGATAGAGCCGAGATCCCGGTCTCCGAGATTAAACACCCGTTCCACGATGTCTTGCTCCACTTCTTGAATCTCGCCTTCGGCGGTACTTTCTTGGATGATTGCTTTAATTTCCTCTTCCGTGATTTTGTTCTCTCCCGATTTGTTCAATCCCAATAGTCTCATCATGAATGACGTGCTGGCAGAGAGTAACCACACGAAAGGTGAGGCTATACGGGAAAGAATATCCATTGGGGCGGCAATTAACTTTGCCATTCTTTCCGCGGCAACCATTCCTATGCGTTTGGGCACGAGTTCTCCGAAAATCAGCGTGAGATAAGTCACGACGATCACGATGAGCGTTTTGGATATTAGTAACGCGTGAGGTTGCAATACCTCTATTTTTTCTACCCATACGGCCAAGTCTCCAGCGAGGGCTTGCCCGGAATAAAGACCGGTAAGGATACCGATTAACGTGATTCCGATCTGTATGGTCGAGAGGAATCGATCCGGTTGATTCGCTAATTTTAATGCTCTTTGTGCGGATTTGTTCCCGCTTTTGGCTTCTGTTTCAAGACGGGATTTACGGGCAGAGACCATCGCTATTTCAGACATGGCGAGTACCCCGTTTAAAATGATAAGTCCTATGATGATTAGAAATTCCATGTGTTAATTTTTTGATTTTAGATTTTAAATTTTAGATTTCCACTCACAAGGCCAGCGCTTCTTAATTTCCTACTTTTAGTTTTTAGTTTTTATCTTTTCTCTTTCCAACTACCCCCTCTAACTCCCCCTTGCACAGGGGGAGGAAACGCTACAATGTAACATTGAAACGTCTTCTTGCGTCCGTTTCTCCCCCTGTGCAAGGGGGAGCCAGAGGGGGTAGTTGTTTTTTCCATTCTAAACTTTAAACTTTAAATTCTATTTGTTTTGGCCTTATGATTAGTAGTGAGGGTAACTTTGCAAAAAGTTCCTGATCTTTTGACAACTTTTCGCAAGTGGTATAACTCATCACTAGTAAGGTTTCTTTATTTTCAATAAAAGTGTTCATGGTTAATGGTTTGTCCAGTACAAATTTGTGTGGATCAATTTGAACGAAATCATTCATGATTCTGGATTTTAGTTGTTTATCCACCTGTTCGTTGATAAAGCAAATCCGGATGGTCATGCTTTGTTCGCCCAACCGGGTTCTGGCGTAGTTGAAAAGGAACAAGTCGTCTTCACTATCAACGAGAAGTAAGATATTGGAAGCCTGCGTGAAACCTCTGTTCACGAAGATTCCCACGGAACAATCCACGTGATCCATGATAGATTCCAGTTTTTGCCGGAGTAGTGTTCCCGGTAAATGTAACGGGCGATCTTTTAATTGTTTCAGCCAGCGGGCGATCGTGGTGAATCTTTTACCCAGTTTTCCGGGGGCCGTGCTATTGTCTTGCATGAATTGTTGTCCAGCCCCTACGAACAGGTAGTCCACGTGTTCTTTCTTGGCCACGTGAACCATTTCCTGAATGAGTTTGTCGGTTACCTGATAACGTTCGTCTACCTGTAAATTCAGATGTCGGGCTTCTTCCCGAAGGGGGATAAAGCTCTCTTCTGCAAACTCTTCCGCTTTGGCAGGATTCAGGTCTGTTCCCAGCGTGAAGTGGGTGGCTATAAGT
>NZ_JBCOSQ010000122.1:0-6495 GCF_040920905.1 Butyricimonas sp. RTP31003st1_G1_RTP31003_210430
GAGTCACCAGCTCCTCCTCTGTTTATAGAGGAGGTGGCACGAAGTGACGGAGGAGTTTTTTGAAATAAAATGACTTTGGGGACACTCCCTTCAAACTCTTTTACACATCGCATTTATACAAATCACGGCAAACGTGATAAATTCTGCCACGGCTACCGCTAGCCAGATCCCTTTGATTCCTAACCATAATGGCAGGAGGAAGAAGCAAACCACTGGTAAAATGATCCCTCTTAAAACGGTAAATATCGTTGCCAACCGTGATTTTTCGATACTCATGTAATATCCGATGGAGGTGATGTTAATTCCGAAAAAAACATAGCATATCGAGAAAAATGGAATCCCGTACACGGCATATTTCCAGGCGTTGTTTGTGTGGTCTGCAATGAACAGGGATACGATTTGTTCCCGTAGTAAAATCGTGAGAACCAGGAAAAACAAGCCTGTTGCAATCGTTGCTATCAATGCCAATCGGAGTGCTTGCTGTGCACGATCGTGTGCCGCACATCCGTGATTGAAACTGATAATAGGTTGGGCCGACTGGATGATGGCATTGAAAACCATAAATATGATCGGGAAGAAGTAACACATGATACTGAATGCCGCCACTCCGTCCGTACCGAGGTAACTCACGAACACATAGTTCCCGGTCAGCATCATCACACCGATAGCTGCCTCTCCCAAGAATGCCGAGAATCCCAGACGAATGATATATCCGCTATTACGTGCCGTGAGTTGTATACTCTTCCGGCTGAACTTTAATTTGCCGAGACGGACACGAGGAGAATAGCGTAATAAATAGACAACCATAAGAAGGCAACCCACGATTTCACCGATACCCGTGGCCACGGCAGCTCCCGTCAATCCCCATTTATACATGAATATAAACAGATAGTCGAGTACGATGTTGATTACCGTGGAGATCGTCATGCACCACATGGCTATTTTAGGCCCGTCAATGCGGGTGAAGAAAGTAAGTACACAGAGTGCCGTCTGAAACATGGCAAAAGCGGCATAAGCAATCAGGTATTCCCGTGCCAGCTCAATAATATCTTCGGGAGCTCCGAGGATTCGAGCCACAGATGTCGGGAAAGCCATGACAAGGATAGATACTAACGTCATGCCGATAAAAGAAACAAGCGTTGCTTGCGTGGCATTGATGTTAGCCACACGTTCTTTTCCCCGGGCCAGGTTGATCGATGCCACGATTGCCCCGCCCATACCAAACATTAATCCCATTCCGGCAGCGAACACGAATAATGGGGCGGCAATATTTACCGCGGCTAAAGCGTCGCTACCAATTCCACGACCGACGAAAACCCCGTCGGTGATCACGAATAAAGCCGAGAAAACCATACCCAGCAAGGTCGGGAATAGTTGTTTACAGAACAACTGTCCGACTTTCATTGAACCAAAATCTATACTGTCTCGTTGCATGTATATATAATTTTTTTAGCTCGGCAAAGGTAGGTCGAATAAAACGGAGAAAAATTAACATATGATAATTACGGATTATTTTGTGTACTTTTGTCGTAAAATAATGAATAAAGAGAGATTTTAGAATGCTGAAAAGTGCAAGTGGAAAGCAAATGTTCGGAGACGTGGCACAGCGTAAACGCTATTTTTACGCCTTGTTAATGATTTTGCTAATGATTGGTGCTGCAGAACTGTTGATGGAAAGGGAAATTATCTTTCCGGAAATGGCAGCCTTGACAATCGGTATGTGGATCGTGGATAAACGGGTGTGGCAGGTGAGTCGGGCAAGTATGGTCGTTCTCATGATTTTAGGTGCTGTGGCAGGTGTGTGTATAGTACGTTATTCTCCTTTCCCCTTGCTTGTGAATCTGGCGTTTGCCTTTATTTTTGCCGCAGTCTGCCTCACGTTATTTCGTGCAACTTTGGTACCGCAGATTTCTGCCTGTATGTTACCTGTGTTATTGGGCACGGAAAGTTGGGTTTATCCGGTAGCTGTACTTGTTATGTCGGTTATTGTTGTTGGTGGACAATGGGGGATGGAGAAAGTTGGATTACGGGAGAGGGTGACTTATACTCCCGTGATTGTCCATTGGAAGGATAGCTTGGTACGTTGGTCGTTTTTATTGGTGACAGTGATAGCGGTTGCTGCATTGGCCATCTATACGAGAAATTTGTACTTCATTCTTCCTCCGTTGATTGTGACTTACGTGGAGTTTGCCAATTCGAAGGCCGGGTTCCGCAATCGTCCCGTACAAGTTTTATTGGTCTTGTTCACGGCGGCTGTTATTGGCGTGTTCTTTCAGATCGTGGGACATAAATACTTGCATTTACCGGAAGTTGTGGTTGTACTCCCGATTTTTCTTTGTATGTTTTCTTTGTTTGAATTTCTAGGAAAGTTCTTTGCCCCGGCGGGAGCTGTTGCTTTGATTCCGATGATCATTCCCGAAGAAGGTTTGTTGTGGTTGCCTTTGCAGGTTCTCGTGGGAGCTACGTTATTTATTGGCTTGGCGATGATCTGTTTCCAGCGTTGTCTACGCTGGCCTCGGGCACAGCTAATCGTGTGCCTGGTTCCACCTTTTATAAGGGATTTGAGGAAGAGAAATAAGAGTTTGTAAAGTTCATAAGGTTCATAAAGTTTATAAGGTCCGTGGACTCCTGAGGGGAGCTTTACCAACGGCAGCTAGTGCTGCCGTTAAACACAGTCCGAAGGACACCTGTCACTTTGGACTTTATGAACCTTATAAACTTTATGAACTAAAAGGGCTTTTCGCCCTTTATTTAATGTCTTGCTCTCGCTTTGATGATTTCGAAGAAATCTGCCGCTTTCAGAGATGCACCACCGATAAGTCCACCATCTACGTCCGGATTGGAGAAAATAGCGTCGGCATTTCCTGCGTTACAGCTTCCTCCGTAAAGGATTGAAGTTTCATCAGCTACGGCTTGTCCGTATTTTTCTGCTACAACAGAACGGATGAAGGCGTGCATTTCTTGTGCCTGATCGGGAGTAGCGGTTTTACCGGTACCGATAGCCCAAACCGGTTCGTAAGCGATTACCACATGAGCGAATTGTTCCGGGGTAAGATTGAAGAGACCGTCGGTCAACTGTTGTTTCACAACTTCGAAATGTTTCTCGGATTCTCTTTCTTCCAGTACTTCACCCACGCAGAAGATGATTTCCAACTTGCTGTCTAGGGCTTGTGCAACCTTCTTCACGAGAATAGGACTTGTTTCGCCATAGTAGCTTCTTCTTTCAGAGTGTCCTAAGATCACGCATTTAGCACCAGTGGAAGCTATCATTTCAGCTGAGATCTCACCCGTGTAGGCTCCGGCTTTTTCCGTTGCGCAATTTTGGGCAGCAACCATGATGGAAGATTCTGTGATGTTATGAGCCACTTTTGCCAAGTGGATAAAGGGAGTACCGAGAACAACAAGAACGCCTTCTCCGCCTTCTTTATATCTCACGTAATCATTCACTTCTCTAGCCAATTCAACTCCTTCAGCGAAGGTTTTGTTCATTTTCCAGTTACCTGCTACAATCTTTTTTCTCATATCTTTATGTTTTGAATTGTTTGTGCTTAATTGTTTCTTTTCCCTTTTCTACGTGGAATCAGTAAATATGCTACAAAGAAAAGAAGGATAATGGAGTAAACCAAATAAATTCGTTGCATTTGTTCCCTTGAATACACGCAATAAGCTGTCAAGTCGGTATCTTGTAATTCTTTCACGTCGGGAACATCTTTTCCAGCCCATTTGTCGAGAATTGTGCCTTCTCGGAGAATGATCACGCCGGGGTTAGAGCGAATCATGGTTTTTAACTGAATCTCGTCAGCCGTACAAAATTCATAGGGAACGTGATTCCGCTTTTTATATGCTTCAATATCCCGTTCCGAGGATGAGGTTAATCCGTAGAAACGAATCCCTTTTTCCCGGGCGTACTCCGCCAGTCGGTTGATGGCGGGTTGATATTGTGTAGCGCTCTGGTTAAGGTTGTATGCTACGGCGAGGATCGTGTGATTATCGTCTTCCAGAATTTCTTCTGTGATGTTACCAAGCGTGGGGTGTTCGATTACAAGGTCATGAATCGGTGTGATGTACCCTTTCTTTACCAGTCGCTCCGAGCTACTCTCGTATTCCCAGTTCAACGTGTCTTGCCACGGGTAGTTTTCTTCCGTGAAAGACCGGACCTCTCCGGTTTGCTTATTCTTGTACTTTAGTGTGACTTCGTATTGATCCGGTTCGGCTCCTTCGGGAAGTCTCATGCCTTCCGTGATATTCTTGCCGACAGCGTAAGGACGGAAATCCAGTACGGGCAAGTGACGATAGCAATAGATGGAAAGACATAGCATTCCGGCTCCTGCCAGGGAGAGAAACGAAAATTGTCCCATGAAAGAAAGCGATGATTTGTATTCCTTGCGGTACACGAAGATCATGATGGCCAACAAGAGCAAAATGATATTCTTCCAAAAGGTTTGCCAGTTTGTCAGGATCATGGCATCCCCGAAACAACCGCAGTCACTCACTGGATTCGTCAGTGCCAATACGAGGGTCAGTGGGGTGAAAAAAGCCATGAATAGAAGAGCCCCCCATGCCATACGGGATACCCATAAATTAAACAACAGGGCAATTCCGATCAGAAATTCAGCCAGCGAGAGGGCGAATGAGAAAAACAACGTGGTTGCGTTCATCCAGCCCATGCCGAAAGCGTTAAAGTAGTCAGTGAATTTGTAATCAGATCCTAACGGGTCAATTCCTTTCACGAATCCGGAATAGATGAATACTATCCCGACAATAATCCTGCACAGGTTTTTGACGAGTCTCATGTTTGTTTATTTTCCGGTTAGACCTTACTCTTGCTCCACGACAAGGCGAATCAACCCGAAAACGGCGTAATTTACCATGTCGAAGTAATTTGCATCGATACCTTCCGATATGATCGTGGTACCTTGGTGATCTTCTATCTGTTTCGTACGGTTAATCTTCATCAGAATCAGGTCGGTGTACGAACTGACCCGCATCTCCCGCCAGGCTTCATCGTAATCGTGATTCTTGGCAAGCATCAGTTCCTTCGCTTTATGAAAATAATTTTGATACAGGCGAAGGACTTCATCTTGGGGGGTGTCGTTACCCGGTCCGAGTTGGAGTTGGATCAGTCCCATAATGGAATAGTTGATGATCCCGATAAATTCGGGAACAATACCTTCCCCGACTTTCGTAATCCCCTTTTCTTCAATACTGCGTATACGGTTTGCTTTGATATAGATCTGGTCGGTGATGGAGGTCGGGCGGAGTATTCTCCAGGCTGTCCCGTAGTCCTGCATTTTCTTCACGAAGATATCCTGACATATATCTATCACTTTATCATATTCTTGTGCTGTATTTGGCATACTCTATTTATTTTTGATAATGAAATCTGAAAAATAAATTGTTAATTTGTCCTGTAAAAGTACTCAAATAATTGAATATTGGAAATCGAAAGTTGAAAATTATGACACATATAACGATCGGAGCGGAAAAGGTTAGCTTGGAGAAACCCGTGGTGATGGGTATATTGAACGTGACACCGGATTCTTTTTATGATGGGGGAAAGTACACGAGCGAGTTGAAGATCATGGAACGGGTGGATGAGATCGTGGAACAAGGTGCCGGGATTATTGATGTCGGGGCGTATTCAACCCGTCCGGGGGCTGCGTTCGTGGACGCTCAGGAGGAGTTATCCCGGTTGAGTTTTGCCGTGGAATTGATTCGTAAGTATCACCCACATCTTCCGGTATCGATCGATACATTCCGGGCCGACGTGGCGAAAGAGATCAGTCATTGTCTCGGACCGATAATCATTAATGATGTTTCCGGGGGAACGATGGATGACAAGATGTTCGAGACGGTGGCGGAATTGGGACTTCCTTATATCATGATGCACATTCAGGGAACACCTCAGGATATGCAGGTTAATCCTCATTACGATGACGTCGTGCGTGAGGTTCGGGAGTTTTTCACGGAACGGATTACTCGTTTAAATGCTTTGGGATTTAATAATATAATATTGGATCAAGGATTCGGTTTTGGAAAGACCGTAGCCCATAATTATGAATTGATGGATAAAATGGAGTCCTTCCTGGATTTGGGTTATCCTTTATTGGTGGGAATCTCCCGGAAATCAATGATTTGGCGTTTACTGGAGGTTACACCCCAAGAGGCATTAAATGGAACAACCGTGCTGAACACGATCTCCCTGTTGAAAGGGGCACATATTCTCCGGGTTCATGATGTGCGAGAAGCCGTGGAAGCCGTGAAAATCGTGGAGGCGATGAAAATGAGTTTATAAAATTGGTATAGTTTGAAGGTTCGTAAGGTTTATAAAGTTCGTAAGGTTCATTGACCCCTGCGGGGCGCTTTGTTAACGGTAGCGTGTGCTACCGTTAAATAAAAAGTAGTTATTCCTTTTATGGGCCATGTGGCCAAAAATAGTTGGTAAATTCTTTATAACGATTTGAATTCCAGAATGATTAATTACCTTAATTGAAA
>NZ_JBCOSQ010000123.1:0-5810 GCF_040920905.1 Butyricimonas sp. RTP31003st1_G1_RTP31003_210430
CCATCAACGGGCAGAAGATGGGTAAATCCCTGGGGAACTTCATCACGCTGGATCAGCTCTTCACGGGCGACAACAACGTGCTGGAACAAGCTTACTCCCCCATGACCGTTCGATTCTTCATCCTGCAAGCACACTATCGCAGCCCGCTTGACTTCTCGAACGAGGCATTAAAGGCAGCGGAGAAAGGTTACGAGCGAATGATGGCCGCCGTTTCACAACTTAACAGGTTGAAAGCGTCCAACGAGAACACGGTAGACATCGCCACCTTGCAAGCGAACTGTTTCGAGGCCATGAACGACGACTTGAACACGCCGATACTAATCGCCCACTTGTTCGAAGGCGTCCGCATCATCAACTCCATTGCGGCAGGCTCGGAAAAGATCAACGCGGAAAACTTGGAAATGTTGAAAAACCTGTTCCACAGTTTCGTGTTCGACATCCTCGGTCTCAAGGGAGAAGAGGACTCCAGTGCCAGCAACCAAGCCCTAGGCAAGGTGATCGACGCCATGATGAACGTGCGGAAAACCGCCCGGGCGAACAAGGACTGGGCGACCTCCGACAGCATCCGTGACGAGCTGAAAAACGCAGGTATCCAGATAAAAGACACGAAGGACGGTTACGAATGGAGCCTTGAATGATTGCAGATGAAGTGATTTACGATTGAGTGATTACACTTGATCGTAAACACAAGAATCACCAAATCATAAATCACTAAATCACATAATACATTATGCCTTATCTCTACTACATACTACTTTCTCTCCTGTTGCTCTCTGCCTGCCAGGGAGAAAAAAAGAGTAAAGGGAACCAGAACCAGATTACGATAGACAGCGCCCAAAGCCGCAAAACGACGGGACCTAAATACGTGAAAAGCGTGCAATTCGTGTACCCCATGAAATTCGACACCTGTCGGTTCAACGAGGAACTTAAAATTGTATACGCGAACAACAAGCACTATAAAATAGACTCCGCCCACCTGTTCTTCAACCAGAAACAGATTGCCACGCTCGACAGCGCAACCCGGGAATTCGTGTTCAAAATCCCGAAAGAAAAATGTGGTACCAACACGCTCAAAGTGATCGCATTCCACCCCAACAACAAATGCGGGGTAGCTACCCAATCCTTTATCGTGAAACCGGATAAGGCACCCCAACCACTTCAATACCAACTGGTGAAAACCTATTCCCATGCCACGGATGCCTCCACGCAGGGATTAGTATATATAGACGGCATTATCTACGAGGGAACCGGGATCAAAGGCCAATCCACCCTGCGCAAGATCGACTTGGAGAACAACAAAACACTTGCCATGCTGGGATTGGACAGCCAATATTTCGGAGAGGGGATCACGGTTTACAAGGATAAGATATACCAGCTTACCTGGACTTCCCAGAAAGCATTCGTGTACGACTTGGCCTCCTTCTCCCTGTTAACGACATTCGACTACTCCATGGAGCAAGGCTGGGGACTGACCACGATGGGAGACAAACTCGTCATGAGTGACGGTTCACATAACTTGTACCATTTGGACCCGAACCTCTTCAGCGTTGTCAAAACCGTGGAAGTTTTCGACAACAAAGGTCCGGTAACCAATTTAAATGAACTGGAATACATAAACGGTTATATCTGGGCAAACGAATGGCTTACAGACCGGATTGTCATCATCGACCCGGAATCAGGCGAAGTAGTACAGGACCTACTACTCCCGAATCTACTCACCGCCTCCGAAAAAGCCAAACTTGACCAGAACGACGATGTTTTAAACGGTATCGCGTACAACGAAAAGAAGGGCACGATTTACGTTACCGGAAAACACTGGCCGAAGTTATTTGAGATAAAAACGTTCTAATTTTAGATTTTAAATTTTAGATTAAACAACCTTGATGTACAACTGAAATTCTAAAATAAATAACAAGAATCTAAAATCACTAAATCTAAAATTAATCCGTGTTCAGAATTTAAAATTTAAAATCTAAAATCTAAAATTGAATTTATGGTTGACGTAAAAATCGAGCCCTCTTGGAAAGAACTCCTAAAAGATGAATTTGAGAAACCTTATTTCTCCGAGTTGATCCAATTCGTGAAAAACGAGTACAAGACCACGAAGATATATCCTCCGGGAAAACTCATTTTCAATGCCTTTGATCATTGTCCCGCGGAACAAACCAAGGTTGTCATTCTCGGGCAAGACCCATACCATGGCCCCGGTCAGGCACACGGACTTTGTTTTTCCGTCCCGGAAGGTATCGAGCAACCACCTTCATTACAGAACATTTTCAAAGAAATAAATAACGATTTGGGTAAACCCGTCCCCACGTCCGGTAACCTTGAACGCTGGGCTGAACAGGGAGTACTATTACTCAACGCTACATTGACCGTGAGAGCCCATCAGGCTGGTTCACATCAGAACAAAGGTTGGGAAACCTTCACCGATGCCGTCATCAAAATCATTTCCGAGAAAAAAGAAAACCTCGTTTTCTTCCTTTGGGGTTCCTACGCCCAACGCAAAGGTGCCTTCATCAACACCCAACGGCATTTGGTGCTGAAATCCGTACACCCCTCCCCCTTGTCTGCCAACCGGGGCGGCTGGTTCGGCAATCACCAATTCAGTCAGGCAAATGCTTATTTGAAATCGCACGGCTTAAAAGAAATAGAGTGGTAACCACTCTATTTTTTTTACCCGTGTAATTTCAAGTTACAAGTTACAGGTTAACAAGTTGCAAGTTCAGACAAAACAGTACCTGCACACTTCGAACCTGTAACCTGCAACTTGCAGAGCCGCAGGCTCAACCTGCAACTTGAAAATTCCCCGAATTTTCAACCTCCGCAAACGTTTGAAATTTTTCCTTCGTTTCCTTGCATATCTCTGTTTTTAATGCTTAACTTTGGTGCACGAATATAAAATATAGCAGCTATGGTTAATTACAAAGACTTAGGACTGGTTAATTCCAGAGAAATGTTCAAGAAAGCAATGGAAGGTAAATATGCTATTCCGGCTTTCAATTTCAATAACATGGAGCAAATGCAGGCTATTGTTGCAGCTTGCGTGGAAACAAAATCTCCTGTTATCTTACAAGTTTCCAGCGGTGCCCGTAAATATGCAAATCAAACCATTTTACGCTACATGGCACAAGGTGCGGTTGAATATGCCAAAGAACTTGGATGCAATATTCCAATTTGTCTTCACCTAGACCATGGCGACACGTACGAGTTGTGCGTATCTTGTATCGAAATGGGATTCTCCTCTGTCATGATTGACGGATCGGCCCTTCCTTATGACGAGAACGTGGCATTAACCAAGAAAGTGGTTGAATATGCTCATAAATATGATGTTACCGTAGAAGGTGAACTTGGAGTACTGGCCGGAATCGAAGACGACGTGGTTGCCGCAGCCAGCGTTTACACCAGCCCGGACTTGGTGGAAGACTTCGTGAAGAAAACCGGAGTGGATTCATTAGCCATCTCCATCGGAACTTCCCACGGGGCAAATAAATTCAAACCGGAACAATGTACCCGTAATGCAGACGGAATCCTCGTTCCTCCCCCATTACGTTTCGACATCCTGGAAGAAATCGAAAGACGTATCCCCGGATTCCCGATCGTTCTTCACGGATCATCCTCCGTACCACAAGACAAAGTTGCTATTATCAATAAATATGGCGGTGCATTAAAAGACGCCGTGGGTATCCCCGAAGAACAATTGCGTAGAGCCGCAACTTCTGCCGTATGCAAAATCAACATCGACTCCGACGGTCGTTTGGCAATGACCGCAGCCGTTCGTGAAGTCTTCGCAAACAAGCCGGCAGAATTCGACCCGCGTAAGTACCTAGGCCCCGCCAGAGATGCATTAAAAGAACTATACAAGCACAAAACAGTACACGTTTTAGGAAGTGCCAACAGGGTAGAATAAAAAAAGGGGCTCAATGAGCCCCTTTTCTTTAAAAAAAATACTAACTTTGCGCCCTATTTGGATTTAATACCATAGGAGCAAAATGCAGAAGATTAGAAACATCGCGATTATCGCGCACGTTGACCACGGGAAAACCACATTGGTCGACAAAATGATTTTTCAAGGAAACTTATTCAGAGAAACAGAAAATACGGGTGATCTATTGCTGGATAACAACGACCTGGAGAGAGAACGAGGGATCACCATCCTAGCCAAGAACGTATCCGTTCATTATAAAGATTACAAGATTAATATTATCGATACCCCGGGCCACGCCGACTTTGGTGGAGAGGTGGAACGCGTGTTAAACATGGCTGACGGAGTATTATTATTGGTTGACGCTTTTGAAGGTACTATGCCTCAAACACGTTTCGTACTTCAAAAAGCGCTTGCCCTCGGCAAGAAACCGATCGTTGTCGTGAACAAAGTAGACAAACCGAACTGTCGTCCGGACTTCGTGTACGAGCAAGTATTCGACTTGATGTTCTCTTTGGACGCCACGGAAGAACAATTGGACTTCACCGTAGTTTACGGTAGTGCCAAACAAGGTTGGATGTCCACCGACTGGCACAAACCCACGACGGACATTACCCCGTTATTGGATGCCATCATCAAAGATATTCCCGCCCCGACAGTGCAGGAAGGAACCCCGCAGATGCTAATCACGTCTCTGGAATACTCCTCTTACGTGGGACGAATTGCCATTGGTAAACTGACCCGCGGAACATTAAAATCCGGTATGCCAGTCACCCTCTGCAAAAGAGACGGTGTAACACTGATTAAAACCCGCATTAAAGATTTAATGACTTTCGAGGGAATGGGAAAACAGAAAGTTGACGAGGTGCAATGTGGAGAAATCTGTGCGCTTGTCGGGATCGAGGGATTCGAGATCGGTGATACCATTGCGGACTTCGAGAACCCGGAAGCACTGGCCCCTATCGCAATCGACGAACCAACCATGAGCATGTTGTTCACCATCAACGACTCGCCATTCTTTGGCCGGGACGGTAAATACGTGACCTCCCGCCACATCAAGGAACGTCTGGACCGGGAGCTGGAGAAGAATCTGGCCTTACGGGTGGAACCGGGCCTGACAGCTGATTCATTCGTCGTGTTCGGACGTGGTGTACTTCACTTGAGCGTGCTGATCGAAACCATGCGTCGTGAAGGTTACGAATTACAGGTTGGTCAACCGAAAGTGATCATCAAAGAAGTAAACGGGGTGAAATGCGAACCTGTCGAGGAACTGACCATCGACCTCCCGGAAGAAGTGTCGGGGAAAGCCATCGAGATGGTAAACCGTCGCAAGGGAGTCATGACCAACATGGAACATCGTGACGAACGGGTACATCTGACGTTTAATATTCCTTCACGGGGAATCATCGGTCTGAGAAGTAATCTACTTACCGCTACTGCCGGAGAGGCTGTCATGTCCCATCGTCTGAAAGGTTTCGAACCCTACGCCGGAGATATTGAAATGCGTACGAACGGTTCCCTGATCGCCATGGAAACCGGAGATTCATTCGCTTATGCCATCAACAAACTGCAAGATAGAGGTAGATTCTTCATCAACCCGGGAGACGAGGTTTACGCCGGACAGGTGATCGGTGAAAGTACCCGGCAGGATGACATCGTGATTAACGTGTGCAAGTCCAAAAAACTGACCAATATGCGTGCCAGTGGTTCCGACGAAAAGACAAACATCGCTCCTCCCATCCTTTTCAGCTTGGAAGAGGCTCTCGAATACATCAAAGAGGACGAATACGTGGAAGTCACCCCGAAATCCATGAGGCTTCGCAAGATTTACCTCGATGAAAACGAAAGGAAAAGAAGAAGCAAAACGATAGAATAACTCAAAACC
>NZ_JBCOSQ010000124.1:0-5159 GCF_040920905.1 Butyricimonas sp. RTP31003st1_G1_RTP31003_210430
GTCCGTACGGTATGCGTGTGGATTACAGGAAGAAAGGATTCGTGCTGTTTAACCGTAACCTCAATGTGTTGGGAAATGCGGAACAGACCCGTCTGGAAGAACTGCCTCTGGAGCGGTTCAATGTGGAGGAGATTCCGTTGGAGGGTGAAGTCGTGGAGGAACACTCAGGATTTACCGATGTATTCTTCTATACCGATCTGACCAATCCCTATGCCGGATATGTACTGAATTTGCAAAAGCTTAAAGCCTATAACCGGTTGATGTTTCCGCTGGCAATGGCGCTGAACCGTGAATTGTGAGGCCGGAAGCCGGTAGCGGTAACAGCTGCATGGAGCAGACCGTTACCGCCCCGGATTTAATTATTTGCCCTCTTTTTCTGTAATGAACGCCAGATAGGCGGACACGGCCTTATGGCATCCGGTAAAGTCCGGAGTCCGGCAGCCCTTGATTTTCCGGAAACTGACGGTGCCGTTCCTGTCAATGCCCCTCACATGCCTGTTGAATGTCCCTTTGGTTCTGATATGGATGTCAAAACCGTCCCTTCCGGTGATTTCAACGAACATTTCTCCCGTGATCCGTTCCCCGTCCAGGAATTTCTCTTTCTGTTCATTGAGTAGCCGCTGATGTTGCTCTTCCTGCACTCTGCGCTCTTCCGCCTCTTTCTCCTTCTGCTCCCTGCGTTTCTGCTCCTGTATTCTTTTATATTCCTCACGGGCTTGCACCAGGGAAGTGGTGTCAAGTCCGAGAGCCTCGAACACGCGAACGGAGATCAAATTGACGAAGGCTCCTCTTTCCGCACTTTGAAGCGTATCCGCAATCCAGTTCCTGCAATAGGTGGCGGCTTCCTCTCTGCAATCTTCTCCCTTGAGAAACCGGCGTGAATACTGCCCGCTGGAAAAATAAACGTTTTCAATCCGGCAGACCACATGGAAACAGTCATCGTCTTCATTCCCGTCTTCGTTCTTTCTTGACAGGGAGAGATATACATTCTTCGCATACGGCTCCAGTTCCATATAAGAAGCCACGACGGTATTCCCGTCAGACTTGTACTTGAACACTTTTGCTTTCATTGTTACATTTTTTTTGATTGTCCGTTCATATAATCCGTAATTCTCATTTCCAGTTCATCGTATATCCGGTTGAACAGTTCCTGGTACTCTTCCAGAAAAGCCCCGTCCGTATCGCACATGTCTTCGAGTGTCTTTCCATTTGCACGGCACAGCTCCGTATCGGCCAGCTCACAGACAATCTCGCTGAGCATCGAGCGGTCCTTGTCTTCGGGAAGCAGCCCTCCTTTTTTCAGAAGGCAGTAGTTACGGATATTGATTCGCAAATACAGGTCCGCCTCTTTCCACCGTCCATCGGGAAAAAGAGAGAATGCCTGTTTCAGTCCGTCGGGCTGTCCGCCCCACCATTCGTTCAAATTGTTCGGTTCCATATTGATAAGTTTAATTGATTACTGTCTGTTTGGTTTGCCATTGCCGATGGGCGGTGATGTATTCCTGTCGTTCCTTCTCCAGTAACGCTTCTGCTTCGGGAGTGTAGCCGATAAAACGAATGTAACCGCCGTTATAGCCTGTAAGCTTGCACCGAATACCGGCTTTCTCCAATTTGTCGATCCGTTTCTGAGCCAGTTTCGCGCTTGAATAATCCTTCGGCCAGAAATAATGCTCTCCGTGTGAGCCGTAATGGTCTTCTCCGAATATCATTTCGCCGGAATGCCTCCTGTGCTCGATAAAATCAAAGCGGGCTGTGCCCAACGCCTGCCTGATGGCCTTGTGTGCCGGACCTTCGGGATGCTTGAACACTTCCGGCTTGTCCTTCCCCTTACAGTCAAGTTTCGGCAGTTCCACCTTGTAAGGCTTCCGGTAACTCCCTATAGCCAATGTCAGGTAGAAATTGGTATGGAAATAATCCGTCATCGCATCGCTGTCATCGAAGTTGTATGACATGACAAAGTCACAGACATTCAGCATCACCTCCTTGGCACGGTCTGTAAGATCGGGGTTTCGCTCTATGTTGTAGTGGTTGATATGATCCTGTACTTTGCCGGATTCCCTGGTGAACGCCTCAAAGTCCGCGCTCATCAGTTTGATGTAAATGGAATTGTAGTTCTCCCGTCTGACGGAGAACTTATATCTCGGATAGATTTCCTTTAGCCAAGTTCTCACAAGTTCTACGATTTCAGGGGCATGTTGCCCTTTGTAGTTGCGACCTTTCCAACGGTATTCATTATACACGTACTCGGTATATTCCTTTGCCGTGGCACCCGAATAGTCATGTTCATACCCGGTTGATGCGGCAGAGACATCCGGTTTGTCTTTCCAGACTTCAAAAAGCCTTTCAAACTCGGTGTTCACCTGTTGCATGATGGCAGTGTCGCCACCCTTGTCCGGGTGGTGCTGCAATGCCAGACGGCGGTATTCCTTCTTCAGGTCCGCCAATGAATGTATGTTATGAAAATAAGCCATAGCTATAGGTATTTATGCCCCTGCGAGGCGGTTGATAAAATATTCCTGGTTGTCAAGGTCAAGTCCGAGGTTGCTGCACGCCATTTCGATGTCATCTTCCCTCAGGTCGTCCGCCTCCTGCAACTCGCGCAGGTACCGGATTTCAGAATCCAAGTATTCCTGCGCTTCCATATGGCTGCAACTGCATGAGTTGCTAATCTGTTCAATGATGTTAATCTGCATATTATTCGTTTTTAGAATTATACCTGTTGTAAATTTCCCGTTTATGTTCGTAGTCCCGGCTGTTCCACCATTGGTCTGCCGCATCAATGAATGTCTGCGTGTTTTCGGAAGGCGGAGAGTCACAGACTTTCAACCCTGTGATTTGTTCCTTTGTTTCAAAACCGCACGACTCCCACCAGCCCTGCATCTTTTGTGTGAACTCCGCCTTAGTACAGAAAAAGACCTGAACGCCACATTCTTCGCACCATTTCCCATCGCACCACAGCCCGTTATTGTCATCATGCACATAGCTGATACGTTCATCCGTATTGGCGTTTATCCATGCTTGGATTTCCAACTGCCGTGAACCGCATTCTTTACAGACAAGGATGTCGGAATCGTCCGGCTCTTTTCTGAAAGCCCTGCCGTCATAGAGTGTAACGGCACGTTCCACGAGCAATTTCTGGTTGTTTTCCGATAACTCGGCAAAGAACCGTTCCGCCGCGCCGAATATGGACTTGTCCGCCAATGCGGACCATTTATCCCAGAAGTGCCGGTACATATCTCCAAATACGGCCTTGCATTCTTCCTTGCTCCAGGCGTTCCACATATAGTAGAAGAAGCTGGAGACTGCGTTTTCCGCTTGATATTTCATTGTTCTTCAGTTTGTGGTTCTACTTTTTTGCTCTCTTCCAGTTGCTGCCATACAGCCTCATACATTCCGGAAAGCCAGTCGATGTTACTGGCTCCGAGTTCGAACGGGCTGTAACATTCCACTTCATCACCGCTTTCTTTCTCTTCGGCAAGGACGGTCAGGCT
This sequence comes from Butyricimonas sp. RTP31003st1_G1_RTP31003_210430, assembly GCF_040920905.1. Taxonomy (NCBI): domain Bacteria; kingdom Pseudomonadati; phylum Bacteroidota; class Bacteroidia; order Bacteroidales; family Odoribacteraceae; genus Butyricimonas; species Butyricimonas sp. RTP31003st1_G1_RTP31003_210430. The sequence goes on from NZ_JBCOSQ010000124.1 coordinate 3,492, forward strand.
GCTGTCCGTTACCCGGAGTCCTGTCACCCTGCATTCGTAGGGGTCTCCGTTCTTGCCAAACCATATCACCCAGACCGGGTCATAATCCTCTTCCGGAAACCGTATCGCGTTCATGGCATGGTCATGGAGCAACTGCCGTATCGCTTCGATGATGTCTTTTCGCAGTTCTTCGATCCTGTCTCCGAACACCGACATGGGGGATTTCCCGCCTCGCTGCCTTACGGAGAGAACCTGCAAGTCCGGATGACAACCGAACTTCCAGTCCGTCACTTCATCGTCATCCCGCGTTGTGTGGATGTTGCCGCCCAATACCAGACCGCAGTCTTCCGCCACCATGCTTTCCGCTTCTTCACGGTCTTCCGCCACCACTGTGTAAGTACCCTCGAAGATGTACCTTACTTTTACATCGTATTTTTCCATAATCTTCTATGATTTGATTGTTGATTAGTTGATTTTATCAGGATACAATGCGAACCGCATCTCCGAAAAAGGAGTCGTCCACCCCATATACATGCCGGACCGAACAGTCATATTTGGAACGTTCGTCATCCAGCCGGAAGCGGAAACCATGATAGTCCTTGACTTCCAATTTCAGCTTTACGTCCCGTTTCAGTTCCATTTCAAGCAGGCTTCCACCACCATACGTCGAACTGAAAAGTCCGCAACAGTTGCCTTTGGGGATAATGACCTCTTTCAATGAAAAGTCGGCTTCATACAGCTCTTTCAGGCTTACCCTGCCGATGTAAGTCAGCAGGTTCGCCCCGCAGCAGGAATTGATAAGTTCCTCGTAGAATTGTTCGTAGGAAACCTGCTCCTTGCCGTTCCGGTTCTTACGGTTCGGGAAACGCCCGTAAGCCCTGTAGCCGTGCTCTGTCAAGATTTTCTTTACTCTCGCCGGATTGAGGTTCAGGCTGTCCACCATGTCCCCGAAGTAGGATTCCTCGTACCTGTAACCGCCTTGCGATTCAAACCAGTTGGAGTTGATGCAGTCATAGTTGGAAAGCATCTCCACACGGATAGGAATGTCGTCCGTGTGCCTTACCAATTCCTTCACCACGTCCGAATCGTTGCGGCTGTAAATCTCGTCACGGATTTCATCTTCGTATTCATCGAAGAAGTCATCGACCGCTTCCCCGTCAAAGTCATGGAATACGGCACATTCCTCTTTCAGTTTCGCAATAATCTCACGGACAGCTTCCCATTCGGCATCGCTGTACCACTCGTCTGCCTTTTCCCACAAATGTTCGCGGCTCTTGCTGTCAAGGCATTTTTGAATCAGTCCGCAATGATTGTCAAGATTGTCATTGTAGTCCGTCCATATTAGTGTATAGGCCGGTTCCATCAGGGATTTGATGAAATCCAATGTCAATGTTTTCTGTTCATCCATTTCTGTTACCTGTGTACGGCAGGATTCCTTTTCCCGTACATACCGTTATAAATGACGGAAGCGGCCTTCAAGCCGCCTCCGTGTTGTTTCCTAACCATACAGTTCCTTCACGATCTTGTCATATATTTCCTTTGCCATTTCCGTATTCCGGTTGAAGTGGAAATAAGCCGTGTATCTGTATCCTGTTCTTGGCACTCCTCCGCACTGCTGTATTGCCCTGTCTATCTCCCAGTCGATATCACCTATGCCAAGAGATATGCTTGTGCCATGCAGCATACACC
>NZ_JBCOSQ010000125.1:0-5002 GCF_040920905.1 Butyricimonas sp. RTP31003st1_G1_RTP31003_210430
AACGGCATAGTACTGGCAGGCGCCCCGGTAAAACGACGCTCTCTAATTCCCGGAACCGCATACAGTACTTCTACATCGTACCAACGACAAATCTTCCTCATGATCACATCCAGTCTTTCGTTACTAAAACCGAATTTTCCATCCATCCATGACACTACGACATTTATATCTGTTTTTTGAACCGTCATCCGGTTATCACTTGTTATCGACACTTGCTCGCCCGGTAGTAACCGAACCGTATCATGCCCGGAAGTGGTTTCCACTTTCCCGGTTAACAAGGTGACACTCGATGCAAATTCATCATCATAACTCATCACGTTAAAGCTGGTTCCCAGCACCCGCACGTCAAAATTCTTGACCGACACGATAAACGGGTGTTCCTCGTCTCTTGTCACCTCGAAGTAGGCCTCTCCTTCCACGTATACTTTTCGCTCTTCTCCACGGAAAGCCACCGGATATTTCATTGTTGACTGTGCATTCAGCACGACCCAGCTGCTATCAGAGAAAATGACCTTCTGCCTCTCCCCTTTGGGTACGATCAGTGTATGGTATTCCACCACACTTTCCAAGGTATCGTTCTTCACGTACTTGTAGTTCAAGGTTCTCAGACCCTCAGAATGCAATATCCCTTTCATGTCTAACACGGTAGCCTCGTTTTTATGAGTCAACGGGATCATTTGATTATCCCCCAATATTAGACGAACGCTATTCCGGTCGATGGTTGTCTCGATCACAACTTCCAGATTCGCTTTGGGAAAATCCACTGTCGTCCGCTCCGACCACCACACGCCACCAGCCATGATAAAGACAAGCAAGGAGGCTGCCACGTAAATCGTACGACGCACGCTCGTGGTCAAGATTCTCCGTTTCTTATGTTTCCGAATTCGTTTCAAGAAACAAGAAAAATCAGCAATCTTATCGTATTTCTCGTATTCTTTAAAACGTCCCATGATAAAACGATTATCTTCTAAATCCCGTTTCAGTTGTGCCCACTCCGGATCTTCCAGCAACTCGTCCAAGCGCTCCTCTTCGGATTGCGTGAGCGTTCCTGCCCAGGATTTTAGAATCAAATCCAATATGATATGTATGCTATCTATACTCATAACTATCTAAAGAATACTTGAAATACAAATTGGTACTACTTTTCCAAGGAAATTATCTTCCCCTTCTTCTGATAGACACGAAAATCGCACCGATCAGTAAAGCAATCGGGATAAACCATTTAAATAGCATATCCGTGACTTTTACTCCGGTTTTTCCCAAGAACAAACGATTGTCTATCGACTTCGGACGACGCACATCTACAGGAGCTTCCCCGTCTGAAAGCCACGAGAAGGAACCCAAGATTATGTAGAAATTACCGGACTCGACTTCTTCACGGGATTTAAAGAGTTCCACGTTGCTGATACAATCCGCATCCCCCAGTATTACGATCTTCTGTTCCCGATCTCCCATCGGACGGGATAGAGCCACTGCCGTCGTGTATAGTTGTTTTATCTCCCCGACTGTCGGGTTAAAGCGAACCGTGTCGTCGATAAAGTTCGTCGTTTCCAATTCATTCCACACGCCAAGAGTATCGGTCTGTAAGACCGGGGTCACCTTGAATCCCTTGTCCTCTGTATATTTCAATCCGGCAGCACCCGGCATAACGGCACTCATTTTCCAGTTATTCATCGTCTCGTAGAAATACGATAGCTCTAACGCTCCGGGCGTCGGTTGGGACATCACCAAATCAGGTTGGAAGTTCTCCGTCGGTTTGACCAGTACTCCTTCCATGAGTTCCACACCGAAGAGCTGAGTCAACGGGTTCATGTAGTCCCGGCTATTCGGATCACCCACGATAAACAGGTTACCTCCCCGGTCTATATATCGCTGTAGACGTTCCATCTCTTCTCCGGTGAGGGGTTTCGCCATGTCGGCAATGACCAGAATATTAACTACGGTCGGAATGTCCTCGTTCAGGTTCACCTCCTGCACATCAAATCCTTGATTCAATAGAGCATAGCGGAAGCGTTTATCACGGGCGAAACAGGCATAATCCCGGTCTCGATAAAGATTCATGTCCCGTTCCCCGTGTCCGGTCAGGAATCCAACCGTGGGTAATTCCATGACCATCCGTTTAAAGGCGGCAGAAATCTCTGCCTCGGAAGGGTCACGCCGCATGTCATCAAATTGTCGCAGGAACATCTTCTCGCCACTTTCCCGGGTCACTTGACGGACAAAGCGATTATCTTCCGGAGTTAAGTCAATGATCTGTTTGATCTGATCGGGACTTAAATACCTCGAAAACTTGATTTTATAGGAGTGAGCAATCTGTCTGGCTCTTTTTTCTAAAGGAAGATCAGATAGGAATCCCCTTCTTTTTGTGTTTTGAACCGAGTCGTAATAGTACACGTATTCCATCTTGATCTCCGGTTTAAAACGAACGTATTCCCGGAAATTGCTCTTATCGTAATTCTGATAACGGGGGATGGCTTTCATGAAATCATCATCCAACAGGTTACTATAGGTTGTGATTGTCAGACCTCCCTCTAGTTTTTTCACGATTTCCTGGCTATTCGGGGTGAGCGTACGGCTCTTTTCCCGGGTCGTGTCAACATATCCCATCAGATGAGGGCGGGAGCTCAGATAACCGACAACTGCTACCACAAGGAAAACACCCACGTATTTCATGGCATTCCGTCCTTTGGAAGCATGGCTCACCCGGGACGATAGTTTTATGATCGAGAACCAGAGGAACATTCCCGGAACCATGATGAAATAAATCATGTCCTCGCTGGAGATCAATCCTCCAGTGAAACTCTCTGCCCGTCCCCGAAGCGATAACCAGAAGGTTATATCCCGCACGAAATCAATATCCTGCCAAATTCCACTCACGAAGTTTAAGAACGTCAGAAGCACGAAGGTTCCCACCGCCGCGATGATCTGGTAAGAGGAAATCGTTGACATGAACAGACCGATCGAGGCATACGTGCATATCAGTAAATAAATACCCAGTATCCCGGTAAGTACATAGCACAGGTCAAAGTTTTCCACCACGCACAGGCTATAAATCACGTAAACCACAAATATTCCCACCAACAACAAGGCAAAAATCATCATGGAAAGGAATTTTCCCAGAATGATCTGCGAGTTCGTCATGGGCGAAGAATGCAGTAACTTAATCGTTCCTCCTGCCAGATCACGGCTAACCAATCCCATCGTCAACAAAGGGATATAAAGGAAAAGATAATCCTGTATATTATAGAACAGGCGATTGAAAAGCGAAGCACTGATAAATATCGTATCATAGCCCATAGCTTGCTCCCGTTCAATCATTTCAATCATCCCGGAGAAAATCATCCCCGATTGAAACGTAAATATAATCAAAACCAACCAGGCTACAGGCGAGTAGAACAACATCTGCAACTCGGTTTTTGCTATTTTATATATCATATTCATAAAACAAACTTTTAAAGATTAACGGCCGCGGCGACGCACCCATATAATGATCCCGGCAAGAGCAAGGAGAACAGGTATCACGATCATGAACACGATAGACCAGACTTCCATGGCAGCCTCGCTGATATACAATTTCCGATCGATAGGTTCAGCTCCTGACGTATTCACGGGTAGCTCTTCATGTGACAACCAATAAAAAGCGGCATGCTTCAACATTCCATTAAAATTCCTAACCTCTCGTCGTCCCGTGGCAAACTCCCCGTTACTAAGGAAATCCGTGTTTCCGGCAATAAGAACCCGTTGTTCTTGACCATTCACCTCACGGGTTAATGCTAAGGTTGTCGTGAAAGTTCCCGCTTGATCACCCGTTTCAGGAGTATACCGAACGGAATCCCGCACGAAATCCGTTGACACGATTCTATTCCAACAACCCATCGTATCCGTTGAAAGTAATGGTGTAAATGTTATTCCGTCTGTTTGGGTATATTCCAATCCCACGCACCCCGGCATGGCCACGCAGCCTTCATTCTTACGGATAAAATCCAATGCTGACCAAAATGCAACACCCTCGTCCGTCGGGATAGCCTGAATCAAATCCGCTTGAAGTAACGGGGTGGGTTGCACCAATTGACCCGGCATGAAGCGAACTCCAAACTGTTCAATAATCGGGTTCATCAATTCCTGTCGTCCGGGACCTCCCAGAACAAAAAGATTACCTCCCCGGTTAATAAACTCTTGTAAATGGTCCATTTCTTTTGCCAATAAAGGGGATCTTAACTCGGATATGACTAGAATACTAATACTATCCGGAAGCGGTGCATTTAAATAAACCTCCTCGATATCAAATCCTTGGTTAATCATCGACGAGCGGGAGTTTTTATCACTGGAAATCCGCTTGTATTCCCGATCCCCCTCCCGGTAAATATTTCGTTCGCCATGTCCGGCAAGGAAACCGATCGTAGGGACATCTGATACCAACCGCTTGAACGCAGCCGAAATCTCTGCTTCTCCCGGTGAATCTTTCCAACCTCCTTGGAAGTAGAAACGCAAATATGCCTTCTGTCCATTCTCCCGTTCAATGACCCGAATAGTCTTATTTCCCTCGGCACTCAAATCTTCAATCTTCCGCATCTCTTCCGGGGATAAGAATATCGAGAAGGGCACACCGTAGCTTTCACTAATTTGCTTGGCCCGTTCCTCGTCACTCATATCAGGATACTGTTCCTCCAATTCCGGATTATTTGCATTATCGTAAAAATAAACATACCGGATTTTCATGTCAGGCTTAAACCGTGTATAAGGTCGGAAAGTTTCTTTATCGAAATTAATATGATTGGGCAAAGTACTCCAAAAATCCTTATCCAATAAGTTCGTGTAAGTCGTGATCTTCACCTTTCCATCTAGTAATGCCACGATCTCCTGACTACTTTTACTCAATGAATTACTCTTGGTACGGGTAGAATCATGATATGCCATCAATGCCGGGCGGGAACTCATGTACCCCAACATAATCGACACCCAAAACACGCCCAGATAAATTCCCCAGCGAGTAGTCCAGCTC
>NZ_JBCOSQ010000126.1:0-4897 GCF_040920905.1 Butyricimonas sp. RTP31003st1_G1_RTP31003_210430
CGTATGAACCGGCCTCGATCTTACCAGAGTAAATACGAGTGTAGCACAAACGTCCCACGAACGGGTCAGTAGCGATCTTGAATGCCAATGCAGAAAGCGGGGCTTCCGGATCAATCTCGAAAGTCACAGCCTCTTCCGTACGCGGTCTTTTACCAGCAGCAGCCGGAATATCCAGCGGGTGCGGCAAGTAAGCGATAACAGCATCCAACAGGTTCTGAACACCTTTGTTCTTGAATGAAGAACCGCACATCACCGGACAGAAGTCCATAGCGATAACGGCCTTACGAACCACTGCTTTCAATTCTTCAACAGTGATTGATTCAGGATCTTCGAAGAAACGCTCCATCAAAGCCTCATCCTGAACGGCAACGGCCTCAACTAATTTTTCTCTCCATTCCTGAGCTTCTGCCAACAAATTCTCCGGAATTTCCTTGATCGTAGCTTCCAATTCACCATTCTCCCACACGTAAGCTTTCATCTCGATCAAATCGATAACTCCCTGGAATCCATCCTCAGCACCGATCGGTAACTGTAATGGAATAGGATTCGCGTGCAATTTCTCACGGATCTCACGTACTGCTTTGAAGAAGTCAGCACCTGAACGGTCCATTTTATTCACGAAAGCAATTCTCGGAACACCATATTTATTCGCTTGACGCCAAACCGTTTCCGATTGCGCCTCAACTCCACCCACGGCACAGAACAATGCAACAGCACCGTCCAACACACGCAACGAACGCTCCACCTCAACGGTAAAGTCAACGTGTCCCGGAGTGTCAATAATATTTACTTTATATTGTTGACCTTGATAATTCCAGAAACAGGTAGTAGCGGCAGAAGTAATGGTAATACCTCTCTCCTGCTCTTGTACCATCCAGTCCATGGTAGCCGTACCGTCATGCGTTTCACCGATTTTGTGATTCACTCCGGTGAAATACAGGATACGCTCAGTTGTTGTCGTTTTACCGGCATCAATGTGAGCCATGATACCGATGTTTCTTGTTAAATGTAAATCTCTCTTTGCCATTTATCTTATCCCTTCAATTAAAATCTGAAATGTGCAAAAGCTCTGTTGGCTTCAGCCATACGATGAATATCCTCTTTCTTCTTGAAAGCCGCTCCTTCTTCCTTGTATGCAGCCATGATTTCAGCAGCTAGTTTTTCTGCCATGTTTCTTCCGCTTCTTTTGCGAGAGAACAATATCATATTTTTCACGGAGATAGCTCTTTTTCTCATCGGGTTGATTTCCATCGGTACTTGGAATGTTGCACCACCTACACGACGACTCTTTACCTCTACTTGCGGAGTAATATTCTCCAAAGCTTGCTTCCAGATGTCCAATGCGGGTTTCTCTTCCTTCTTGGCCATTTTCTCGTCTACAATGTCAATTGCATCATAGAAAATTCTAAACGCGATAGACTTCTTTCCGTCTACCATTAAATCATTAACGAACCGGGTAACCAACACGTCGTTGAACTTCGGGTCCGGTAACAGGATTCTTTTTTTTGGTTTACTCTTTCTCATCTCTTCTAGTTTACGAATTTGTTCGTTCGCTGCCCTTACCGGTCTTCAACGGTCTCACGACCATTTACTCAACTTTTCGGGAACAACCCATAAACAACTCCTGTCAATTAATTTTTTTTACTTCTTACCTTTTGCCGGAGCTGCAGCAGCACCTTTTTTCGGTCTCTTAGCACCATACTTGGAACGACTTTGTAAACGACCGTTTACACCAGCAGCATCCAATGTACCGCGAACCAAGTGATAACGAACTCCCGGAAGGTCTTTCACACGACCGCCTCTGATCAACACGATAGAGTGCTCTTGCAAGTTGTGTCCTTCTCCCGGAATGTAGGCATTCACCTCTTTTCCGTTGGTTAATCTAACTCTGGCAACCTTTCTCATCGCTGAGTTCGGTTTCTTCGGGGTTGTCGTGTACACACGAACACAAACCCCGCGTCTTTGCGGGCAAGCATCCAAAGCCGGAGCCTTGCTCTTGTCCTGGATTTTTGTTCTTCCTTTTCTTACTAACTGTTGAATAGTTGGCATACAAGTACTTTTAAATTAGTTACTTTTATTCAATTTGGCTCGCAAAGGTAGTAACTTTATGCATCACCACCAAACATTTCTATCTTTTTTTTCGAAAAAAGCATAAGACTGTGAGAATGTTAGCCGACAATCAACCGGTGAAATTCTATGAAAGAACTATTTCTCCTACCCTGCTTTTTCGAATCAAAAACGCATCAAAGACACTCGTGAACGTCTTTGATTCGTCTTTGATTCGAAATTGATACGTCTCTAATTCCCGTATACATCGAATATACATTAGCTATTCATTGGGTTCCCCCTATTCCCCCAGAAACAGTTCACTTACAAATTAAGAGTAAATCCACGGCAGGATAAAACGTTTATTCCACAATCAAACATATGAAGAAAATACCTATTTTTGCCTTAAATTTTACATCAAAAATAAAATTATGGGGAAGGCTGTTTTGAAATATATTTTTGCTTTTTGCTCCTTGCTTTTAGTTATCTCCTGCGGGAAAATTTCTTCGGATTCCACGAATGACGAGGTGGATTACTCGGATAGCAAGTGTTGGTTCGAGGCCAATCAAGAGGGCATGAACAAGAAGGTCGATATTTTTTACGTGGTACCTACTTGCATTTGGGATTATACCGACAGCCTCGGGCAAATACAACATAACATGGACATATTCAACACGAAACAGCGTCAAATGGTAGACCCGTCTATTCGATTGGCCAAAAATATCTTGTCAGACAGTTGTAATTTTTTCTCTCCCTATTACCGTCAGATTTCGATGGACAGCTGGTTGTCTTTGGACACGGCTCTTATCGAAAAACGTTTTCAATTGGCTTACAAAGACGTGGTAGCCGCCTTTCGTTATTATTTGAACAATTACAATCAAGGACGTCCTTTCATTCTTGCCGGCCACAGCCAAGGTGCAAAAGCCGTGATCGAATTATTGAAGCACGAGATAACACCGGAGATCTACCAGCACTTGATCGCATCTTACGCCATCGGGTATACAATCACGCAAGAGGAACTAGACAGTTATCCTTATCTACGAATGGCTAAAGACTCTACGGACGTGGGGGTGATCATCGGATTCAATAGCGTGACAAAACCGGAAGCAATTTCTCCATTGTTCAAAAATAACATCGTGTGTATTAATCCCCTGAACTGGAAAACGGATACTAGCCCCGGAGTTTCTTATCAAGGTTTTACCGCGTCTATCGACCCTTCCATCCATACAATCGTGGTAACAGGAATTGATGAAGACAAATATTATATTCCCAGCGTGGAAGTACTTTTACCTAAAGGAAATCTACACGTGGAAGAATTTAATCTTTACAATCAGAATTTGAGAAAAAATGTCTTACAGCGCATACGTGCATTCCATGAACGTTCTTTTCAATCAAATTAACGCCGCGGGATATTCACGCACCAGATGCAAAGCTCCGAGGAATAAAATCTAATCTTCCTTATCCTCATCGTGTGTTTTTATTCGCCTTGTCCCTACCGGGCTCCCGAATATTCTTCGTATCCCTGCCTCCGCAACCTGACCGGGGCGAAACAGGCTATCATACCATCCTGATAGGTGTAACCCTGACGTCCGTACATGATATTCCCGCAATAGGTATCCTTCAGATAAAGAGCATATACACCGTAGTTAATCTTAAAGTGTCGGCCACCGTGTGCCATCGATAATTCATTTGATTTGAACTACATACAGCTCTATTGCAGAATCGAGGATTCGGGTATAAATATCCGTAAATCATATACAAGCCGACTCATTCAATCGCAATAAATTTGCAATCAGAAACTGAACAACGAAAAAAATACAAAGATTATGGATCGCAGAAACTTTTTGAAAACGGCATCGAGTTTTGCACTACTCGCAGCCGGAGCTACAACGGGTGTTTCCCGTGTGTTTGCCGAAACCCCTTCATCTTCTCTATCGGGAAATCTATTGGATGCAAATACACCGAATACGGACAACACGATGGAGTATCGTAAGCTCGGAGAATTGGATGTATCGGCTATCGGTCTGGGCTGCCTGCCGATGGTGGGCTATTACGGCGGGAAGTACGACAAAAAGGATATGATAGCTCTGATTCGCCGAGCATACGATAAAGGCATCACCTTTTTCGATACGGCGGAGGTCTACGGCCCTTATACCAGCGAAGAGTGGGTTGGCGAGGCTCTCGCCCCGTTCAGGGATAAGGTAAAGATCGGAACCAAATTCGGATTCGGTGTTGAGGAAAAACAACCGACCGCAATCAACAGCCGTCCCGACCATATCCGCCGGGCGGTGGAAGGTTCTTTGAAACGCCTGCGTACCGATCATATCGACCTGCTGTATCAGCACCGTGTCGATCCGAACGTACCGATGGAAGAGGTGGCCGGAACCGTCAAGGATTTGATGCGGGAGGGCAAAGTACTGCATTGGGGATTGTCGGAAGCAAGTGCCCGTTCCATCCGTCGGGCGCACGCCGTTTGTCCGCTTTCGGCCGTACAGAGCGAGTACGCAATTTGGTGGCGGGAGCCTGAAACCAAGATTTTCCCGACATTGGAAGAACTCGGCATCGGCTTCGTGCCTTATTGTCCGCTAGGGCGAGCGTTCCTCACGGGAACAATCAACGAGAAGAGCCGTTTCTACGAGGGCGACCGTCGTTGGAACCTGCCGCAGTTCACACCCGAAGCCTTGAAGCACAATATGCCGCTTGTCACCTTGGTACGCAAATGGGCGCAGCGCAAGGGTGTGACCCCCGCACAATTCGCCCTCGTGTGGATGTTGTCGCGCAAATCGTGGATAGCGCCGATACCGGGAACAACCCATCCGGCGCACTTGGATGACTTGCTCGGTGCGGGAAC
>NZ_JBCOSQ010000127.1:0-4105 GCF_040920905.1 Butyricimonas sp. RTP31003st1_G1_RTP31003_210430
CGCTATGGGCATCATAACTGCCAACGCGCAGGAGAATGTAACCGTTGAAACGACCAACGGAAGTGAACAACCGACCTTGACGAAGGAGGTCTATCCGCAGAAGGAGGCGGACGGCGACCTATATCACGGGCTGTCACGCAAGCTGACCTTCGACCGCATGATACCGCCGCACGGTCTGGAAGTGACCTACGACAAGACCGTCCACGTCATTTTTCCGGCGGAGGTGCGCTATGTCGATTTAGGCTCGCCCGACCTGATTGCCGGGAAAGCCGACGGAGCGGAGAACATCATCCGTGTGAAGGCTACCGTAAGGAATTTTCCCAACGAAACGAATATGTCCGTCATCACGGAGGACGGCAGTTTCTACACCTTCAACGTGAAGTACGCCGCCGAACCGCTGTTGCTCAACGTGGAGATGTGCGACTTCATCCATGACGGCAGCACGGTGAACCGCCCGAACAACGCGCAGGAAATCTATCTGAAAGAGCTGGGCAGCGAAAGCCCGATGCTGGTGCGCCTTATCATGAAGTCCATCCACAAACAGAACAAGCGCGAGGTGAAGCATATCGGCTGCAAGCGTTTCGGCATCCAATACCTGTTGAAAGGCATCTACACGCACAACGGCTTGCTTTATTTCCACACGGAGATAAAGAACCAGAGCAACGTGCCTTTCGATGTGGACTACATCACTTGGAAAATCGTGGACAAGAAGGTTGCGAAGCGTACTGCCGTGCAGGAGCAGATTATTCTGCCGCTCCGCGCGCAGAACTACGCCACCCTCGTGCCGGGCAAAAAGAGCGAGCGCACGGTCTTCACGATGGCGAAGTTCACCATCCCCGATGACAAGTGCCTCGTGGTGGAATTGAACGAGAAGAACGGCGGCCGTCACCAGTCCTTCGTGATTGAGAACGAGGATTTGGTACGCGCGGGTACCATCAACGAACTTCAAGTACGCTGACCATGAGAAAGTACATCGCAATAATCATCGCGTCGCTTGCCCTTTTTACAGGGCAGGCGCACGCCCAGCGGTGTCTGCCGAAGATGCAGGGCATCGAGGTGAGGGCGGACATGGCGGACGGCTTCAATCTCGGCGGCAAGGACGGCGGGTACAGCTTCGGGGCGGCTCTCTCCACCTACACGAAGAAGGGGAACAAGTGGGTGTTCGGTGGCGAATACCTGTTGAAGAACAATCCCTACAAGGACACCAAGATACCCGTGGCGCAGTTCACGGCGGAGGGCGGCTATTACTTCAAGATACTGTCGGACGCCCGAAAGATTGTTTTCGTCTATGCCGGGGCTTCGGCTCTCGCCGGATATGAGGCGGTAAATTGGGGGAAGAAGGTGCTGCATGACGGCTCCACGCTGCACGACCGGGACGCCTTCATCTACGGCGGTGCGCTGACGCTCGATGTGGAGTGTTACGTGGCAGACCGTATCGCCCTGCTTGCCAACCTGCGGGAGCGTTGCCTTTGGGGTGGCGACACACGGAAGTTCCACACGCAGTTCGGGGTCGGTATCAAGTTCATCATCAACTGACACGGGCATGGAAAGGACGGAAATAGATGCTGTCAGAAGGATGCCGCTTGCGGATTTTCTCGCACGGCTGGGGCATGAGCCTGTCAGAAGGAGCGGTAACGAGCTGTGGTATCTTGCCCCGTACAGGGGCGAGCGCACATCCTCTTTCCGTGTGAACGTGGCGAAACAGCTCTGGTACGACTTCGGTTTGGGCAAGGGCGGCGACATCTTCACGCTTGCCGGGGAGTTTCTGCAAAGCGATGACTTCATGAAGCAAGCGAAGTTCATAGCGGAAGCCGCCAATATGACGGTTGCCGGATGGGAAAAGCCCGTCTATCTCTCGAAGCCGACCGAATCCGTTTTTGAGGATGTGGAGGTCGCTCCGCTGCTCCGCTCACTGCTGACGGAGTATTTAGAGGAACGGGGCATCCCTTACGCCATCGCATCCCGTCACTGCTGCCGCTTGAACTACGGTGTGCGTGGGAAACGGTATTTTGCCGTTGGCTTTCCGAACATGGCAGGTGGCTATGAAGTCAGAAGCCGATATTTCAAGGGTTGCATACCTCCGAAGTCTGTATCACTGGTAAAGGCGAATGACATCCCGGCTGACGAGTGCCTCGTGTTCGAGGGCTTCATGGACTTTCTCTCTGCCGTGACGCTTGGTGTAACCGGTAACGCTGACTGTCTTGTGCTGAACTCAGTCGCCAACGTGGAGAAGGCGGCGGGATTGCTGGACGGATACGGGCGCATCGGCTGCTTCCTCGACCGTGACGAAGCCGGACGGCGGACGCTTGCCGCACTTACCATGCGATACGGGGAACGTGTCACCGACCGTTCCTCCCTCTATGACGGTTGCAAGGACTTGAACGAGTACCTGCAACTGACAACGAAAAAACAGAAAAACAACCATCTAAAAATCGAAGAACAATGAACATACTGAACAACAGAAACAAGAGAACATCAATATTCAAGGCAGTGGCGTTATGCCTGATAGCCGCCATGTCATTCACCCTCGTGTCATGTGACGATGACATGGACATCCAGCAGTCCTATCCCTTCACGGTGGAGGTCATGCCCGTGCCGAACAAGGTAGTAAAGGGGCAGACAGTGGAAATCCGCTGTGAACTGAAAAAGGAGGGCGACTTTTCGGGTACGCTCTATACCATCCGCTATTTCCAGTTCGAGGGGGAAGGCTCGCTCAAAATGGATAACGGCATCACCTTCCTGCCTAACGACCGCTACCTGCTGGAGAACGAAAAATTCCGCCTGTACTACACGGCGGCGGGTGATGAGGCGCATAATTTCATCGTGGTGGTGGAGGATAACTTTAGCAACTCCTACGAACTGGAATTTGACTTCAACAACAGGAATGTAAAGGACGACGATCTTACCATCGTTCCCATCGGCAACTTCAGCCCCTTGTTGAAATGATGCGTGTATTCATGACAATGCTCTGTTCACTTCTGACGGTCTGTTCTGTGTCCGCGCAGATCAGCCGCCAAGAGGGAACGGACGGGCAGGCGGCAATCTACCGACTGCCGCTTATGGAACGTGCTTTTTTATGCTGCCGCTACTTTGAAGGCTGGCACTCAGAAAAACACTACCCATACGTCGGTTGGGGTCACAAACTTTTGCCAAACGAGAAGTATTCGGCACGAACCATGACAAAACGGGATGCGGATGAACTTTTGCGGAAAGACCTGCGCAAATTTGTCGCCATGTTCCGTAAATTCGGGGTTGATTCGATTTTGCTTGGCACGTTAGCTTACAATGTGGGACCGGCGAAGCTGTTAGGCAGCAAAACAATCCCCAAAAGCACCTTAATCAAGAAGCTGGAAGCTGGTGACAGGAACATCTACCGTGAGTATATAGCCTTCTGCAACTACAAAGGAAAACGCCACGCCATGCTGCTCAAACGGAGAAAGGCGGAGTTTGCGCTGTTGTATATCCCATAAAAGGACTGACAAAACTGGCAAAAGACGTGCCATATTTAACTTGGCACGTCTTTTGCTCTATCACTTGATAGATTATCGTAGGATTTTCTCGTTAATTGACATCGTTGAGCCATTTTTGCCTATCGGTTTCCAAATAACACTTCAAGTTGTAAGTGTTGTGAGAGCAATACAAAACATAGTTATTAACCATAAAAAGTATAGCGAAATTATGAAGAAAGTATTTAGGAAAATTCAGAAAGGAACAACAAAAATGATTGAACGTATCAAATCGTTGGGGGAAATGGAGACGAAGCAGAAATGTGTAGTTCAACGGTTCGAGATTATCATTCCCCTCCACCAAAAAATAACGACCCAATATATAGCCTCCGCAAGTTTTACTTGCGGATTTTTTAGTTATCGCAGATTGGACAAAGGTTTCTTTGCTACTTTCTTTGTCCGCCATCATGCTCACTGAAAGAAAGTAGGGCGGCTCTCGCCGCCCCGCCACTCAAAAGCGTGTGTAAAGTCCCGTCACCATCGTGAACATTTCCTCCAGCATATCAAAATAGATACCCTCGTGTACGGCAATGTCCTTTGTCTTGCACTCAAAGGTCTTTTTGCTGAACGTCCTGCGGTAGAAGCGCATATTGTAGAGG
>NZ_JBCOSQ010000128.1:0-3756 GCF_040920905.1 Butyricimonas sp. RTP31003st1_G1_RTP31003_210430
TTATTGAACTATTTATAATTTTGCAGTCATGAGAAAAGAAGGAATTTACACACTTTTTGAAACACTATCCATGATTTTGCATCCCTTTCTGCTTGAAAAACGTTACATTTGCTTTCATAATAAATAGCTATTTATGAAGAAGTCAATCGCTTTCCTGCCTAAGAAAAATCGGGAAGATCTGAAATACCTCGTTGAGTTAATTCTGGATAAGATTCCGGTGTGCGAAATGATCATCCTTTATGGGAGTTATGCTCGCGGTACTTACGTGAGTTATGATGAGCGCGAAGAATTTGGTATACCTACTTCTTTTAAAAGTGATTATGATATATTGGTCATTAATAGTGCATGGGGCTATGAAAAAATTGAAAATAAGTTGGTAAGCGTTCGCAATATTTACGACAAACGGGGGGATCATCGTTATCGGGTTCCCGTGCAGTTTATTCATGATAGCATAAAGAAAGTAAATGAAGATTTGAAATACAGTCGTTATTTTTATACTGAATTAAAGCGTGATGGGATAATGCTTTATAATAGTGGGAATAATAAACTGGCGAGACGGAAACCATTGAATTTTGGGGAAATAAAGAAACAAGGGGAAGAATATTTTAGAGAAAAATTCGCTAAAGCCAGACTTTTTATAGAGCAAGCTGTTTTTATGTATGATAAGGAAGAATATGTCATGTCTTCTTTTAATTTGCATCAAGCTTGTGAAAATTTGTTCAGCGCAATTTTGTTGACATTTACCCTGAAAAACGATAAGGAGCATAATTTAGAAGAGCTTTTTAAGGTTTCACGCGGATATGCTCCCGAACTGATTCGAGTTTTTCCTATTGGGAATGAAGAAGAAGAACGATTATTTAAAATACTTGTGTGTTCTTACATCGAAGCTCGTTATAATCCGGAATTTAAAGTAAGCCGGGAAGATGTTGAAGACTTGATGGTGAAGGTTGAAAAGTTTGGAATGGTTACAAAGGATGTGTGTGAACGGAGAATAAAGGAGTATGAAGGGTTGGCAAAGACAGAAAAGAAAAGGAGATAAGAATTGTGTAATTTAGAGGAGAAGTAATGGTCGTCTTATTGAGAATGGGGGGAGAAACTACCTTTTTTTCGAAGTTGATTCGGGACTTGCTCGTGGTTCATACAATCCGGATTACATGAGCCACGAGTAAGCTCTGTTTGACGAACGAGTGAGGGGTATTTTCTCGATTACTCTACGGTTAAGTTACGGTTATTTTTTGACTGTGTTACGAACCCACCATCCCTTTGTTCGAATCCTTTAAAATACAAAAAGAGAGTCAGCTTTTGTATGCTAGCTCTCTTGTTCTTGCTCTTTTTTGCGGAGAGGGAGGGATGACTCGAAGTCCTTCGGACTTCTCATGAACGCGTTACGAACCCACCATCCCTTCGTTCGAATCCTTTTAGATGCAAAAAGAGAGTCAACTTTTGTATGCTAACTCTCTTGTTCTTGCTCTTTTTTTGCGGAGAGACAGGGTTTTGAACCTATAACTCTAACCGCTTATATTTCAGCTACTTTGCTTTCAAAATTTCAAATAGGTAACGAAACAGTAACGATTTTCAGATGTTGGGCTTGTCCAACTTTGACCGCTGTTTGTCTGCCTAACTTTCGGGTTCAAAGATACGGCTTTCTTTTGAAACTCGCAAATATCTGATAATAAATATTTTTGGGTTAGTGCAAGGTGCAAGCTATATATATAAATATATACTTGCACCTTGCACTAAAAAAAGCACTGGGGTACAAATGGTTAAAACAAAATCCGTATCTTCGTAACCGATTAAAAACAAACGTGTATGATAATAACTAACCGTGAAGAAGTAATAGATAAAGCGTTCGGCGTATTTGTCAGGATGAACTACGAGAAAGCAAGCATTATCACGCTTGCCAAAGCCTGCGGGGTGACAAAAACGGGTATCGTTTATTATTTTCCGCACAAGCTGGATTTATTCATGGCTGTGGCGGACAAATACGTGTTGCAAATGCACGAACCGGAAAACAAGTTTGCCGCTCCTGCCGATACGTTGGCGGAGTTCATCGGGCAATACGTGGCGGGGGTAGCCGCTTCCATGAAAAGGATTGTTGAACTAATTGGCGATAATAGCAGCCCGCATGATTGTAGTCCTAACTTCTACTACTTTCACTTTCTGTCACAAGTGCGCATGTACTATCCGGGCATCAGGCAGAAAATTGAGAAAATCTACCGACAAGACTATGACCTATGGGAGAAAGTCATACAGAAGGCAAAAGAAAGCGGGGAAATCAGGAGCAACACGGACGTGAAGAAAACGGCTATCATGTTCCGGCAAATGTTTTTAGGACTGTCATACGAACAAGCATTTCTAAACGGTTTGAACGTGGACGAACTGGCAGAAAATTTTCGCCATATCTATTCGCTGCTTAAAACCTGATACTCTTTTGTTTTTTTAACCTCGATTATTTTTGAACAGATGTTCAAATAATGGTATTTTTATCTTATCTTTGGAGCGAAGCAAAATTCAGCGACATGAATAAGGTTCAGAAACAAAGAGGAAGCATCGTGCTACACAAAGAAACAAGGGACGGTACGGACTACATACGGATAGAATATGCGAACAGTCAGGCTGTCGCCCTGCTGCTCGCCCAAGACACGGGCATGGAAATGGCTGGTAACGGCTCTGCATATATAGCGTCAGCCGCTTTCAGCCTGCCGGATTTCTACGACCGCTATTCACCCCACGCCTATATTGATTACAGCCGGGTTTACGTGCGGCATCCCAAACCCAAAAGGGAATACACACTGCCGAAAGGCTACTTGGAACTGCTGGAACAGAAGCGGTACAGCCTTTCCACCATAAAAGCCTATAAAATCTATTTCAGCGACTTCATGGAATACCACAAGGGGCATGACCTTGACCTGCTGACGGTCGAGGACATCAACAGTTATATGCTCCATATGGTAAAGGAAAAACATATATCCGCCACCCAGCAGAATATGCGTATCAATGCTATCAAGTTCTATTACGAGAAAGTGCGGAAAGGCAGGCGGCAATATTATGGCGGGATAGCCCGTGCGAAAGAGTACAAGGCGTTGCCCGAAGTATTAAGCCGGGAAGAAATGAAAAGCATCTTCGCACAGTTGCCCAATCGAAAACATCGGTGTATGATTTCTCTTATATACTCTGCCGGACTACGCCGAAGCGAACTTTTGAACCTTACCCCGAAAGACATCATCAGCGAACGTATGCTAATCAGGATTGCCGGGAAAGGGAAGAAATGCAGATATTCCTTGCTGTCGGAAAAGTTGCTCAACGAATTAAGGGCTTACTACCGGGAATACAGACCGCAGAAATGGCTTTTTGAGGGCGAACAGTCGGGCGAACAATACTCACCCAGCGCACTGGTTAAGGTGTTGAAAGAAGCGGCAAGAAAAGCCGGAATAAAGCACCGGGTACACCTGCACATGCTCCGGCATACATTTGCCACCCACCTACTTGAACAAGGGACTGACCTAAGAACCATACAGGAACTTATGGGACATACCGACATAAAAACAACAGCAATTTACCTGCACGTGTCGAACGCCCATAAAGCCAAAATACCCAATCCGCTGGATTGTTTAGATGATGATTAGGCAGTGATTTAATAGTGAATAGGAACTGCACCATAAGGTGCGTTTATCGAAAAATTATCAGTAATTAAATAGTGTAACATTATGAATATATATGAAATTGGACAAGACTTTGATAATTACAAGTTCTTTG
>NZ_JBCOSQ010000129.1:0-3477 GCF_040920905.1 Butyricimonas sp. RTP31003st1_G1_RTP31003_210430
CTCCTCCGTCACTTCGTGCCACCTCCTCTATGAACAGAGGAGGAGCTGGTGATTCTTCCCGAAGAAAGGGAGTATTTTCAACTCTCCCTCTGTTTATAGAGGGAGTACGGCGAAGCCGGGAGGGAGTTCGAGAAATGACTTTTGCCTCTCCTTGTTTTTATGTTACTTTAGTAAATATGCTACCTCAAATCGATAACGTCCACTTCCGGGTGGGCATCCTTGTCAAAACGGAAGAAGGTAACGTCTAGTTCTTTCTCCGGTTTCTTCAAACTTTTAATCGTGATCACCACGTCGTTCCCGTCTTTGCCGAAGGACGTGACTTTTTCCACCATGTTTGTTTTCGTGTTGATCCATACCCCAATCTTGGAGATCTGTTTGTGAGTTTGTTTCGGGGTTAACTCGATGTAGGCTTTGCCATCCTTGTCTTCCACCAACTTCTGGGTGAACTTCTGGTTGTGAATATCGAACAGGATAGAAGGATTCAACATCTCATCTTCGTTCTCGTCCGGTTTTTTGATATTTACCTCTTCTTGATCCGGCATGTACGTGTAGATGACTTCCCCGTCGAAATAGTTGACCACGTCCATCACGTCAATGCGGTACATCTTGTCTTTCATGTATGCTTTCCCGTGATGTGTTTCATTAATATCTTCTGCCTTGTTGATCATGGAAAGGTCAAAAACGATTTCCACGGCAGGGTAGGACTTGATATGTTCGACTGTTTTATCCAGAATTGCCTTTGCTTTTGCGTCTGTCTGGGCGATAGCGAGAGAACCGCATAATGCCAGAACCATGAATGTCAGAATGTACTTCATACAGTGTATTATTTTATATTGTCTTTTTCTTAAAATCAAAAGCAAATATAGGGATTATCCCGTAGATGCAAAAACTTATGGGAAAATTTGCTACTTTCGCACCGTTTTTTGAAAAAGGAAATGGACAAATTTAAAGGGATTCTATTTGCGGCATTGTCGGCGGCTACCTTCGGGTTGATTCCGCTGTATGCAAACCAGGCAATACTGGACGGGGTTAATAATGAAACAATATTAGTGTACCGTTACGGGATAGCGGGAATCGTGTATGCTATTTATTTATTGCTCCGGAGAATGAATATGAGACTGACCCGACGGGAGGTGAAGGAAGTTACGCTTGCCGGGGTCGGGGGATATGGAATCACGGCTTTCTTCCTGATGTGGTCGTATCATTATATGCCCACGGGCGTGGCGACAGCGATTCATTTCTTTTATCCCGTGGTCGTCGCGTTGCTGATGGCTATCTTCTACAAAGAACGGCTACCCTTGGAGGTGAAAGCGGGGATCGTGCTGGCGATATGCGGGGTGTACCTGTTGTCGTGGACACCCGGGGAGGTGAAATGGCTAGGATTATTCTTTGTATTAATGTCCACGGTGACTTATGGGTGTTATATTACCGCACTGAACCGTCCCGTGTTAAAGCGGATGAATCCGGACGTGCTGACTTGCTACGTGTTACTATTCACCGCGCTGTTCTACTTGATCTTGGCCGTGGCACAGGGAAAGATGGAAATCATCACGAGACCCCGGTTCTTGCTGGATATGGTGCAATTGGCCATATTGAGTACGATCGTTTCTGCCCGGTTGCTGGTGGCAGCCGTGAAATTGATCGGTTCCGTACCGAGTTCCGTGTTGGGAACGTTGGAACCGATAACGGCAATCGTCGTGGGAGTGCTTTATTTCAATGAACAATTGACTTACGCGAATTACCTTGGGTTATTGATCGTGATCGTTGCCGTTCTTGTCGTGATTTGCAAGATGAAAAAATAAGGGGGAAAACTTCCGTTATTATGATGTAACCTATTTATTTTTGGCTATTTTTGCGGGTGAAATTGACTTTTAAGAATATCGTATGCTGTTGTTTATAACTATAAACTTTTACACTATAACTGATATATTGCTAGCCGCTTTTATATTTTATCAGGTTTATAAACTGGTGAAAGGGACGGTTGCGATAAATATATTTGCCGGGATTTTTACATTCTACGTGGCATGGTTGCTGGTGAAAGCTCTGAATCTGGAGTTGGTTTCTGGTATCTTGGGACAGTTTATCGGTATGGGAGTGATTGCCTTGCTGATCGTGTTCCAGCAAGAAGTTCGTCGCTTTCTATTATTATTAGGTAGTAAATATAACCTGCAAAACATATTTAACTTGGAGCGGCTTTTTACCAAGACTTCTATAAAAGATGAGGTCGCCGCCGCTATCGTGCAGGCCTGTGATTATTTTTCGAAAACAAAAACGGGTGCTTTGATCGTGTTGTCCCAGAATTCGGAGTTGTACAATTACGCGCAAACGGGTGTGTTGATCCGTTCGATCGTGTCGGAGGAGTTGCTTGAAAATATCTTCTTTAAGAATTCCCCGTTACATGACGGTGCGGTAATTATCGCGGATAACAAGATTTTGGCGGCGCGGTGTATTTTGCCGGTTTCCGATAACACGAATATTCCCGGGAGTTTGGGGTTGAGACATCGTGCAGCGATTGGAATGAGTGCCGTGACCGATGCTCACATCATCGTGGTCAGTGAAGAAACCGGAAATATTTCTTTTGTGAAGGATGGGCATTTCAAGGTGCGGATCACCCCGCAAGAATTGAACAGTTTCTTGCACAATGATTTCACGGGTTTCGTCGTGAATAAGTAATCCTGTTGTTTTTCTTTTATCATATTTGTAAATTATTCGTTCGTGTACCTTGGTTCGCTTGTGGTCTATGGATAGAAGGGGACATGAACATTGCATCTTCATAGCATAAACATAGCATAAACACTGACGGGTGTTGTTGATGAGTTAGAGGAGGGTATCTGTCTAGTTTATTTCCTAGTTTATCCCATGATATTCCATAGAACAAACGCTGGTCACAGGTGGAAGATAGGGTATAAAGACGTATCATTTTCGAATCAAAGACGAATCAAAGACGTTCACGAACGGCTTTGTACCGGCTTTGAGGCGGCTTTGTACCGAGGTTGATTCCTGTCTTTAACCTTATTTCAATAGTATTATCCTGAAAAAAGTTCCCATTCTAACGTTTTGCCAATCATGCTTTTGGTGTGTATTGATGAAAATAATTGAAAAATAATTGTGAAAATATTTGGAGAAGGGGAAAAGTTTGCCTTATCTTTGCACCCGCAAAACAAGAAACAGTGCAAGCATGAACGAGGCTAGAAAGGTGGTTTCTTGTAAAGTTCTTGAAATGTTGAAATGGAAATAAGACAATCCTTCTTTTGCTTGAGTAATTCAAAATATCGAATTACGAGGCTTTTGAAAAAAAAGTTTGAAAAAACTTTGAAAAAGATTTGGAAGGTAACGAAAAAAGGTCTTATCTTTGCATCCGCTTTCGCTCTTAAAACGAGCGAGGCTAAAACAAGAAAGAAAGAGTTCTTTAAGATATTGAAATGAACAAAACGTAGCGAGCGTGAATCGAAATCGACGGTAGTCGAGATTCATGAA
>NZ_JBCOSQ010000130.1:0-3350 GCF_040920905.1 Butyricimonas sp. RTP31003st1_G1_RTP31003_210430
AGTGTTACGCCTTTGCTTTTTAATCCGGACAAGATTACTTTCTGGGAGAAACCGGGAGATAAAGCTGATTATGCGGCGGTTGGTAGAGACCGATGGGGATTGGTGGATTATCATGTCGAGAAAGTAAATTATTTGAAATTGAAAAGTTTAACTGTTGGTTATTCTTTGCCTCGGTGTTGGTTACAGAAAATGGGAATGACAGAATTACGTTTGTTCGTGAGTGGAGAAAATTTATTGACTTGGACAAACTATTCTGGGTTGGATCCGGAGACTATTGATTTGACGAGTGGGGGTGATCGGAACAGGAACTACCCCTTGGCGAGAAAGTATACTTTAGGAATCACACTTAAATTTTAAACCATGAAACATTGTTATATAATACTATTGTTACTATTTGGGGCGATCAATTGGTCGTGTGAGGACGCTTTGACGATGACCCCTGAAGCCTCCGTGACTTTTGGGAGTGCTTACCAAACGGAAAAAGATATCGAAAGAGCCATGTTTGCGGCAGAATGCGTGGTACGAGGTTTTGCGAGCCAGTATGTTCGTTGGTCGTCTAAGTTGGGGGAGTTTGATGATTATTTTTCTAATGGAGGTGATTTCGCTCTTTTACAACCGGCGAAATTGAATGGGTACACGTGTGCTTGGAATTATGCATATTCGATCTTGAAAGAAACCAACTCGCCTATACCCTTTTTGAATGATGTGTCCATGTCCGAGGAACGGAGAAATTTTTACTGGGGGCAAATTCATTTTTACAAGGCGTTCACTTATTTGCATTTAGTGAGGAATTTTGGTGATTGCATGTTGATTCGAGATGAGGTGATTTCTGGTCCTCTGGCACGAACTTCATGGGTGGATGTGATTGATTATGCGATCGGAGAGGCCCGGGTGGCTGCGAATTTGTTGCCGGAATATTCGGAACTGAAAGATGCTGATGGGGATGCCGTTACTTATAAATCTTTCCCTTGTAAAGGAGCTGCTAATGCCGTGTTGGCACACTTGTGTGCATGGAAGGCCGGGTGTAAATACATGGCTCCTTCCGTGAAATCCGGATATGATGAAAACGCCTTGTGGCAAGCGGTTGATTCGGCTTGTACGGCAATCATCAGTCGGGATGATATCTATGAATTGGCTCCAAACCCGGAAACGGTGTGTACTTCTGTGTTGGTAGGTGGCGATCGAGAAAGTATATACGAGAGTATTTTTAGGGGATTCGCTGATGAATTTGGAGAGATTACTCCGGATTTTCTTATGGCCAAAGAATGGCAGACTTTCCCGGTAACTACGTCGAGATTGACATTATCAAGAGAGTGTCGAATGTTGGTTTCTTCCGTGCGGGAGATGTTCCCGACTCGAGAAGAAGGGGGAGAAAAGGTGACCGATTTACGGAGGGATGCCTATTTCTATAAATTGGATTCGTTGGCTCACGATACGCTGTTACCGCTCACGGAAGGTTATGCTTTCCCGTGGAAGTGGCGTTACACTCGTTTGGAAACATCCGGGACGGGAACCGGGATGTTCCGGGGATACGATCAAAATAAGATATGGTTCCGCTTGGCGGATATCATCTTGTTGCGTGCGGAGAGCCGGGTACGTTTGGGAAATATCGAGGGAGCTATCGATGATTTGAATCGCATTCGGAAACGAGCTAACGCGAAGCCATACGAATCAGCCGAGGGTGATTTGCGTTACGCTATTTTCAAGGAGCGTGAAAAAGAGTTGTTGATGGAAGGTTCAAGATGGTACGATGTTTTGCGAAACGAGTACTACAAAACGGAATTATACGGGGGATATCGTTCGGTTTCACAACAAGATATATTGGATGGTTGTTTTTTTCTGATTGTAAATGGTGAAGCGAATAACACTTTGTTTGTACAATATCCTTTTTGGCAGAAATACCTTTAATAGACAATGAAATGAAAACTTTACAGTATATAAAAATCGTAGTGTGCCTTTGGGGGCTATGCGTGTCGTGTGATACGCAACAGAACGTGATAAACTCGGGTGTTTCCTCTCCTTATCACGATTGTACCATACTTGATTACTTGCGTGGAGATGAGTATAATTGGGAATTGACCGTGGCGATGATCGAACGGGCTGGATTACAGGATTTATTCGAGGGACGGGTGGATAGCTTGCCCGAAATCACGTTCTTTGCACCCCCGAGCTATTGTATCCTGCGTTACTTGTGGGATAATAATATGGAATCAGTGGACGAGTTGACACCGGAATTTTGCCGGAAAACCATGCTCGACCACGTGGTAAAGGGGAAATATTTGCGTAAAGATATAGCTTATCGTGATATAAACTTTTTGATCGAGGACCCGAGGCAAACCGGGGGGACACGATTTACCTCGCTTGGGGGACGTTCCTTAGTGGCTTACCTGGATAAACAAGAGTATAATGGTGTGCCGGAAGCCGGGGCGGATATCATGTTTTTATACTCGTTTTCGGTAACCCTCATGGTACCCTTAGCGACACCTGACATTCAACCGTGGCATGGGGTGGTTCATGCGCTGAATTATAATTTTGGGATAGGGAAAATTTAATGAATACCTGTAAATTTAAAAATCGAAAAACAATGAAAATATTATTCACTTGGATGGTAATGGCCGTGAGTCTGTGGTTTCTTGCGGCTTGTCAGGATGTTACACCGGGTTATTTGGAAACGGATAACGCCATATATAAACCGGATACACTGGTTATTCGCTCGGAATTGGATGATGATCCCGGGGAAATAAACCCGACTTACGAATTGTACCTTGGCTTCGGGTACTCGCCGGATATGATCGTGAATGTTTTGGGTATTCCTGAACGAATAAATGAGGGAGAGGATTATTATCGTGCGAAATGGGGTGCTCCCTGGACAAGTGTTGCCATACAAGGAGTCTTGGGGACTAACCCGATTTATATGGAAGTGGGAAATATCACTTCTCAAGATGGTGTTCCAGAGAAGTTGAGAGAGTATATTTCTGTGGGTGGGAATGGTGCGTTTGAAGTTCCTTTGGAACACGATATACCTGCGGGGAGTTACAAGATAACCTTGAATGTACATAACGAAGGGTATTCCCATGATTTGGTTGATTGTTTCACGATAATCGTGAAGTAGCAAATATTCATGGTGCGTGCTAAGTTGCCCGGGAGATGGACGGTTGCCAATCGGTTTTCTTTCCCGGGCTCTTTTTGCGCCCTCTCTTGTTCGGTGTTTCTCCGGAGTCTGCTACCCCTTGGACTATGACAAGGTCCCGGAAACTACAGTTTCCGGACACGTCATGAACTCCGGGGAGAGTTCATGGTATGTAGATGGTATGTTCATGCCCTAGTGGATCCCCGGCCTAACCCTGGTG
>NZ_JBCOSQ010000131.1:0-3325 GCF_040920905.1 Butyricimonas sp. RTP31003st1_G1_RTP31003_210430
CCATAATAATTCATTTTTGAAAATTGCATTACAAAAATAATCAATTCGGAATTTACACACTTTTTGAAACACTATCACAAGATATTCTCGATTATCGAGAAAACCACGCGGGTACGCTTTAACGTGAACGGCCGGGTGGTGACGGTGAGTGAAATAAATAATAAACAGGAATAATTAAAAACAAACCGGGAATTGCAGCAACAACTCCCGGTGTGGTAAACGTCCCCCGGGGACTCGCGATCCCTGAAGGATGATTGTTTAACTCTTATTACAAAAGTATGAAAAAAAATCGAACGGGCACGTGGATTCCGTTAAGAAATCGATGCGCCAAAATTTTGATGATTATGAAATTGACTTTTTTGATGATGTGTGCGTTTGTTTTTTCCCTGTCGGCGGGGGTGAGGGCGCAAGATCAGATGGTAACGCTGAAAGTGGAAGGAATGCCTTTTGCCAAGGTTATTTCCGAGCTGAAACGTCAGACGCAACTGGACTTTTTTTATAGTTTTGACGAGGTGGACGTGAAGCAAACGATTTCTCTGAATGTTAAAAACACGAAGATTGATGAGGTACTACAGCAAATACTTGGAGGTAAATTTACTTGGGAATATATCGATCGGATGGTGATTATCAAGCCTGCCACTCCTGATGAACCGGAAAAGAAATCATTGCGGGTGAAGGGATTCGTGTACGATATGCAAAGGGTTCCCATGCCCGGTGTGACGGTGAAGGTGGCGGGAGTATCTTTGGGTACGGCAACTAATTCGCAAGGATGGTTTGCCATGGATTTGCCCGTGACGAGTGGTACGTTGGAATTTTCTTTTGTGGGTTTTAAAAAGAAAACGGTTACTTTTAATACACAAACTGATACGTTGCGTATAGTTTTGGAGGAAGACATACAGGCATTAGATGAAACCATCGTGGTTGCTTACGGGGAAACGACTCGTAGAAAATCAACGGGCTCAGTTTCGGTCGTGAAGGCTGATGAAATGAAAGGTATCCCATCTTCAAGCATAGCCTCGCTTTTACAGGGACGTGTTGCAGGTATGGATATCACACAAATGTCCGGTTCTCCCGGGGGTGGGGGAACAGCCGTGATTATTCGGGGGTACAACTCCTTGGATGTCGAGCAAGGACGTCGATTTTCCGACCCCTTGTGGGTGGTCGATGGTGTACCGATGAACTCTTTTACCTCGCCG
This sequence comes from Butyricimonas sp. RTP31003st1_G1_RTP31003_210430, assembly GCF_040920905.1. NCBI lineage: Bacteria > Pseudomonadati > Bacteroidota > Bacteroidia > Bacteroidales > Odoribacteraceae > Butyricimonas > Butyricimonas sp. RTP31003st1_G1_RTP31003_210430. The sequence goes on from NZ_JBCOSQ010000131.1 coordinate 1,197, forward strand.
ATATCGGGGACGAATTTGCTTTCTGATTTGAATCCGGAAATGATTGAATCCGTGCAAGTACTGAAAGATGCTTCCGCCGCGTCCATCTATGGTTCGAGGGCGGCAAACGGGGTTATTCTTGTCTCCACGAAAAAAGGGAAAAAGAACCAGAAAGCAAATTTCGCGGTCAATTTTTCTCAAACTTGGAGTATTCTCCCGAAACTTCCGGACGTGACGATAGGGCGAGCCGAGCGATGGTTGCGATTAAAACAGGCTAAAAATAATGTTTTTGCTTACTTGGATCCGAAGACCAATCAATATAAATACCCGGAAAGCTTACGGGAACAGTATGAGAATAGTAGTCAGAGTGCCGTTTACGATAAAAATTTTGTGGCGGTTTCCAGTACGTACCCGGGCACTACTTTGCAAGATAGCTTGAATCCCTTTTATAATAATGCGACCAATTATTTCCCCGTGTATTACGTGAAAGGAAAAGTGACTAACGCGAATATTCAGACTTACGGGGGAGGCGAAAATATGAGTTACGGGTTAGGTTTGGGATACTACAAGGAGGATGGTGTTTTCAGGGGAACGGGCTACAACCGGGTGGATTTGAACTCTTCTATGAACGTGATTCCCGTGAAGAACTTGAACGTGGATATGCGCTTCAATGCCTCTTTGGCCAATCGTAAGCGGGCAACCAAATCCGAAATATTGGGTTCGTCGGCTCCTTCGGTGGAGGTTGTTCCGGGAGAACCACTTGAATTGAATTCTTTCTTGCCGGGTGAAGGATCTGTTCCATGGAATGCCGTGTTGGAGGCTTACGAGGGGACGAAAGAGAAGAATCGTAATATTCGTTTGCGTACTAATTTTAGGGTCGGATATCAACCTGTAGTGGGATTGGATATCACGGCGATGTTGGCGGCGGACTATTCGATTGATCGGCGAAATTATTTCCAGCCCTCTTACTTGAGTGACGATGGCTTTTCCAAGAGCATGGGGGAAACGGGAGTCAATTTGATGGTGTTGAATGAGAATTTGGTTTCTTACAAGCGGACAATCAAAGAAGATCACTCCGTTAGTTTCGTGGGTGGATTCTCTTACCAGTATGACCAAACAGAATATAATGGTGGTTCCGCTCAAAATTCCCCTTCTGATAAAATTTATTACGCACCTGATGGTTTGCCCGTTTTGGGAAACGTGTCGACTCCAAATATAGGGGGAGGAACTTACGAGAAACCGGTTGCTTTCCAACGTTACGTGTCAGATATGCAGGAAAAGAGTTTGATATCCTATTTTGCTCGTTTGGAGTACGATTTCCGGGGAAAATACATGCTGTCCGCCAGTTTTCGGCGGGATGGAAGTTCTACTTTCGGGGCCGATAATCGTTGGGGAACTTTTCCCTCGGTAGCGGCAGCTTGGACTTTCACGGAGGAGAATTGGGTAAAGGATAATTTGGGTTGGCTCTCTTTCGGTAAATTGCGTGCCAGTTGGGGGCGTTCCGGGATGCACTTTTCACAATGTTATTTGGCATTGGGAGAATTAGTTCTTGCAGGTGTTGTGCATGGTGATGCCTATGTATCAGCTTTCCCCGATGGAGGTATGTATAATCCTGCTTTGTCTTGGGAAGAAACGGATCAGTATGATTTTGGTTTGGATGTGGATCTATTTAATTATCGGTTGACTGTCACGGCCGATTACTATTATCGTTACACGGATAAGATGTTAGCGAAAATTCCATTAGAAGGTTCTCATAACGGGTATATCTCTCAATGGCAAAATGCGATGGCGATTTCTAATGAAGGCGTGGAGATTATGATTAAATATGATATTTTCCGCGAAAAAGATCTGTATTGGAAAATTTCCGTGAATGGGGCCAAAAATTGGAATAGATTTCAAAAATCATATGATGGAAGAGATCACGGTGGGCGAATTATCGGAAAGCCTTTGAATGGAATATATGCATTCTTGACAGACGGTTTCGTTGATTCGTATGATGATTTAAAATTGTATCATAATGCGGCTGGTATGGGATATTACGTTGGCAAAAACGAGATGTTCAAGAGCCAGATGATAAAAGAAGGGGATATAAATTATGTGGACGTGAATGGCGATGGTGTTATTGATGGTAACGACCAAGTGTACATGGG
>NZ_JBCOSQ010000132.1:0-3300 GCF_040920905.1 Butyricimonas sp. RTP31003st1_G1_RTP31003_210430
CCATGGCGGCGGCTCCTTTCTGGATGCTGTATAGTGCCGTGGAGAATTGTTTTGCCGGGTTGATGATCGAGTAGAAGAGGGCGATATAGGCGATAAAACTTGAGGCATCCATGAGAGGTGTCTGCCCGAGAATAAGAAGGCCTCCGAACCACACGACGATTACCACGACGATGGTTCCGAGGAATTCACTCATCGGGTGAGCGAGTGAACGACGCCACATCAGGCGGTTCATGATCTGGCGATACTGTTCATTATGCGAGGTGAATAACTTATCCATCTTATCCTCGGCGTTGAATGCCTTGATCACGCGGAGGCCGGAAAGGGTTTCCTCAATGTTGGACAGGATTTCACCCATCTTGTCCTGCCCTTCCTTGGAGCGCTTTTTCAAGGTCTTTCCCACCTTACCGATCAAGGTTCCCATGATGGGCAGTAGTACCAGCACGAACAGGGTTAGTTGCCAGCTCATGAAGATCATTCCGGAGAGGTAGATCAGGATGATAATGGGGTTCTGGAAGAACATTTCCAACGAGTTCATGATGGAGTTCTCCACTTCCTGTACGTCACCCGTGGTTCGGGCGATGATGTCACCCTTGCGTTCTTCGGAGAAGAAGGGAAGAGGCAATGATAATATCTTTTGGTATATTTTCCGACGAATATCCCGCACGACACCATTCCGGATGAACACGATCTCGTAGGAGGCGAGATAGGAGAATCCCGTTTTGAATAATGCGGCTAGTACGAAGAAACCACCGGCAAATAGTAAGGTGGTTGATGCGGAAAAATGTTGTTTTGATAGCGTGACGTAATAGTTGAAGTTCGTCATCAAGCTCTCCTTGTTTAGTTCGAATGGTACGAGTTCTGTTACTTCTTCCGTCACGTTGAAAAGGATGTTTAGCACGGGTACGAGTAACACGAACGAAACAGAGCCGAAAGCAGCGGAAAGAATATTGTAGAAGATGTTTTTTCCGAGTCTGGATTTGTAAGGAGGGATAAACCTCTTCAAAATTTGTATGAAATCACGCATAATAATTGAAAATTGAAAGTTGAAAATTGAAAATGAGAATAGAATACATTTTCAATTCTCCATTTCCAATTTTCAATTGTTTTATAGTTTTCCCGTGTAGTTTGACGGGCTGATTTGTTTGAGTTGTTCTTTCAACTCGGCAGATATGTCAAGAGTGTCGATAAACTCGGCGATGGAGGCTTGTGTTACCTTGCTGTTGGTACGGGTAAGGGCTTTTAACGCCTCGTACGGGTTGGGGTAAGCTTCGCGGCGAAGTATGGTCTGGATGGCCTCGGCTACCACGGCCCAGTTATCCTCTAGGTCTGCCTCGATGGCCGCCTTGTTGATGATCAGTTTGTTCAATCCTTTCAGCGTGGATTTGAAGGCGATGATCGTGTGGGCCAAGGGTACCCCGATGTTACGTAAGACGGTGGAATCCGTGAGGTCACGTTGCAGACGGGAGATCGGCAGTTTGTTGCTGAGGTGGTCAAGTACGGCATTTGCTATTCCCAGGTTACCTTCCGAGTTCTCGAAGTCGATCGGGTTTACCTTGTGGGGCATGGCTGACGAGCCAACTTCTCCGGCCTTGATTTTTTGTTTGAAGTAGGCCATGGAGATATATGTCCAGAAGTCACGATCCAAGTCCACCACGATGTTGTTGATGCGGCGCAGGTTGTCGAACACGGCGGCAAAGTTGTCGTAGTTGGATATTTGGGTGGTGTATTGTTCTCGTTCTATTTTCAGTTTTTCGGTAAGGAACTTGTTGGCAAATGCTGTCCAGTCAATCTCCGGGTAAGCCACGTTGTGGGCGTTGAAGTTCCCGGTGGCCCCTCCGAATTTACCGGAACAAGCTACTTTTTTCAGTAGTTCCAGTTGTTTGGTCAGACGATAGACGAATACACGGATCTCTTTACCCAATCGGGTCGGGGATGCCGGTTGCCCGTGGGTTTTTGCCAGCATGGGTACATCCTTCCACTCTTCGGCCAGCTCTTCGAGTTTGGCGATCAGTTCGTCAATCACGGGATAGTACACGTCGTGAATGGCATCACGGAAAGAACAGGGTACTGCCGTGTTGTTGATGTCTTGTGAAGTCAACCCGAAGTGAATGAATTCTTTGTACTCGTGGAGGTTCAGTGCGTCGAACCGTTCCTTGATGAAGTATTCCACGGCTTTCACGTCGTGGTTGGTTACTTTCTCGATGTCTTTGATCTTTTGGGCATCCTCGACGGTAAAGTCCAGGTATATTTCTTTCAAGTTGTCAAACAGCGCATGGTCGAATCCCCGTAGTTGTGGTAACGGTAACTCGCAGAGAGCGATGAAGTATTCAACCTCTACCATTACCCTGTAACGAATCAGGGCACTCTCGGAAAAGTAGTTTGCCAAGCTATCTACTTTGTCCCTGTATCTGCCGTCAATCGGCGAAATTGCTGTTAATGCTTGCATATGTTATTTGTTTTTCACGTTATTGTTAAATCAAGGAATTTACTTTCTCACGCGAAAGTACAAAATAGTTCGTAAAGTTTATAAAGTAGTGGAAAGTTTATAAAGTTCGTAAGGTTCGTAAAGTCTGTGGACTCCTAGTAGGGCGTTTTGTCTATGGCTGCAGGAACTGCCGACAGATACTGTCCGGAGGACGCCCGTAATTTTGGACTTTATGAACTTTCAGAATCGAAGATTCGACTTTACAAACTTTATGAACTCTAAGGCCACGTCGTTGCCTTGATGTTTGCGAAAAAATGTTTAAGTTTACGGGAAATTTAATGCACTGTTTATGGGTTTTGCACGAGATTTTTCGAGAGGAATACGAGCATACGGGAAGGCGATAAGTTTGTTGTTTTCTAGTAAGTTGTGGTATTTTATGCTTTTCCCGGTGGTAATTGTCATCGTGTTGTTCGTGGCCGGTAATTATGCCGTGGGGTATTTGGGGGACGGACTTTCCGGTGTGATCGAGGCGAAAATGACGGAGTGGATCGAGGGTATATCGTGGTTGGAATGGGTGTCGGGAGTGGCCGGATTCTTGGTAAAGTTGTTAACCCGTTTCCTGTATTATATACTATTTATTTCGTTCGGGGGGTACGTGGTAATGGTGGTGATGTCGCCCGTTTACTCGTGGCTTTCGGAACGGACGGAAGCGATCGTGTCGGGACGGGAGTACCCGTTTAACCTGAAACAATTGGTTTGGGAAATCGGACGAGGTATTGCGATTTCGTTACGTTGTATGATCCTGCAATTACTCGTGATGATTGTGTTGTTTTTCGGCTCTTTTATTCCTTTGGCCGGATTGGTTATGCCTGTAC
>NZ_JBCOSQ010000133.1:0-3172 GCF_040920905.1 Butyricimonas sp. RTP31003st1_G1_RTP31003_210430
AAACCGTTACTCACGTCACCACGTGTCTCGTTATGAAGATCACGTTCCGATAACATTAAACTCTCTAAACCTTGTTTGACCAAGCCTTGTAAACCTAGTTCCCCGTTTGTGATTTCGGAAATTATTTCCGAGATTTGTTCATGTGTAAATTCCATAATTATCCATTTTTGAAAATTGCATTACAAAAATAATCAATTCGGAATTTACACACTTTTTGAAACACTATCACAAAAATAATCAATTCGGAATTTACACACTTTTTGAAACACTATCTTTTTGAGACACTATCTCTTTTTTTACCATGCGCCCAAACAGGGAATCGGAATATGAATTGAATAAAAAAAAACGTGCCAAATAATTGACACGTTTCAAGCGACGAGCGAAAAACGGGGCTCGAACCCGCGACCCCGACCTTGGGAAGGTCGTGCTCTACCAACTGAGCTACTTTCGCATTTAAAAGCGAGCGAAAAACGGGACTCGAACCCGCGACCCTAACCTTGGCAAGGTTATGCTCTACCAACTGAGCTATTTTCGCATTTACTATTCCAATTAAGAACTCTAGCGTGGGTTATTCCCAACTGCGATGCAAAAGTAACACCTTTTTTCTAAAAGCAAAAAAAATCAGAGAAATTTTTCCAGCCTCAAGAATGAAATCTTTAAAAAGACCATCCCCTCTTGTTTTCTGCCATATATTTCGTAATTTCGACACGTTAAATTAGTTTACAAACCGGGAAGTTGAAAATTGAATTTCATTTTCCATTTTTCAACTCTCAATTTTCAATTATATTATGGCAATAATCAGAGAATTAAATGGACACACGCCGAAATTCGGTAAGAATTGTTTTTTAGCTGAAAATGCCGCTGTTATTGGCGACGTGGAGATGGGTGACGATTGTAGTATATGGTACGGAGCTGTTCTGAGAGGTGATGTACATTATATTAAAATAGGCAACAAAGTAAACATTCAAGATAACGCAACAATACACGCTACCTATCAAAAATCTCCGACTAATATCGGGAATAACGTTTCTATCGCCCACAATGCCGTGGTTCACGGATGCACGATTCATGATAACGTACTGATCGGCATGGGTGCTATCGTTCTTGACAACGCTGTCATTGAAAGTAATTCCATCGTGGCAGCCGGTAGTGTGGTGACGAAAGGTACCGTTGTTGAATCCGGTTGGGTATATGCCGGAGCTCCCGCTAAAAAATTGAAACAAATGGGTCCGGAACTCTTACGTGACGAAGTGGAAAGAATCGTGAATTCCTATTCCATGTATGCTAGCTGGTACAAATAATTCAAATTCTAAATTTTAAACTCTTTAAAATGAGCGTTATTGTTTCTCCCTCGCTATTATCTGCAGATTTTCTGCATCTATCAAAAGATATTGAAATGGTCAACCATAGCCAAGCCGATTGGTTTCACTTGGATATCATGGATGGCGTATTCGTCCCTAATATATCTTACGGACTTCCAGTAGTTTCCCAAATAAAGAAAATGGCCACGAAACCACTGGATGTACATTTAATGATTGTGCAACCAGAACGTTACGTGGAGGCTTTTCATAAAGCCGGAGCAGACATATTGACCGTGCATTACGAAGCGTGTACTCACCTGCACCGCACTATCCAGCAAATAAAAGCACAGGGCATGAAAGCCGGAGTTTCACTGAACCCACATACCCCGGTCTCTCTATTGGAAGATGTTATCGAGGATATTGATGTTGTTTTATTAATGAGTGTTAATCCGGGATTCGGGGGACAGACTTTCATTGAACAGACTATCAATAAAGTTGACAAACTGAAGAAATTGATTATGGAATCCAACTCCCATACCCTTATCGAGATTGACGGCGGGGTTAATTTCGAAACCGGAAAACGCTTGGTAAATGCCGGAGCCGATGCCCTGGTAGCAGGTAGTTTCGTTTTCAACTCTCCCGATCCGGAAGCAAACATCAAAGGACTAAAGGAACTATAAATGGAAAATTGAAAAGATTCAGTGATTACAAAACGGTGACCTTGTGCGGTTGGAATCTAAAATCCAAAATCATTAAATCTAAAATTAATAAGGTGGAAGCAATTATAAAACTGGAAAACGCCGTCATCCGGCAACAAAAAAACACGATTCTCAAAGATGTATCCCTAGAGATCAAAGAAGGTGAATTCGTTTACCTGATCGGTAAAGTCGGGAGCGGGAAAACATCTTTGCTCAAAACATTATATGCCGAACTCCCCCTTATTTACGGTAAAGGAGAGGTTGCCGGTTACCAACTGAGTAAGATCAAGAAATCACAAATTGCTTACTTACGACGCAAATGCGGGATTGTGTTCCAGGATTTTAAATTACTGACAGACAGGAATGTTTACGCAAACTTGGAATTCGTGCTGAAAGCCACAGGCTGGAAAGATAAGAAAGCAATCAAGGAAAGGATAAACGAAGTGTTGGATAAAGTCGAACTTCCTGACAAACGAGATAAATTCCCACACCAATTGTCCGGCGGTGAACAACAACGCATCGTACTTGCCCGAGCATTGCTAAATGCCCCTCCTATCATCCTGGCTGACGAGCCTACCGGAAACATTGACCCGGAAACTTCCTATCGATTGGTTGAACTATTGAAAGACATCTGCGATAGTGGCAAGACTGTCGTTATCGCCACTCACCAATATGACCTAATAAAACATTTTCCAGGAAAAGTATTCCGATGTGAAAACGGTGTTCTTCAAGAAGATTTTTCGTTTGCAGAAAACCAAGCAGCCATGACAACAATCATCTCAGAAAATTCCGTTATTGATATTGAGAGTTCTACGGAAAAGATAGAGGAACCAACAGTTGTACATGAAGTTATTTCTTTAAATGAAGATCCGGAAATTCTCTCTCACACCGAACCGACTTTACAAGAAGGGCAAGAAATTACACCCGTAATAGAGGAGTCTGAAACTACAGCCCCCACAACAGTATTAATAGAAGAAAAAATAACGGAAGAACCACGGGATGCCTCCGAAGAAAATGTCTTATCTGAAAATGATGAAACGAAGAAAAAAGATGATAACGGTCCTGATATTGTGGGATTTGAATTGATATGATACTTAAAGGCCATGTGGCCAAAAATAGTTGGTAAATTCTTTATAACGATTTGAATTCCAGAATGATTAATTACCTTAATTG
>NZ_JBCOSQ010000134.1:0-3103 GCF_040920905.1 Butyricimonas sp. RTP31003st1_G1_RTP31003_210430
TCCTCTTCGACTTTACTATTCAAAGATAAGCTTTAATTGGAAAAATGTTACCAACTATTTTTGGCCACATTACTTAAAAAAAAGGTTCAGAATTTCTGAACCCTTTTTTTATATGTTGATAAATAAGGTTATTTTGTCACTCTTTCAAGCCATTTCACCATACCAAGCATAACACCCATAGATACAAGGCATACGATCAAGAATACTGACCAGCATTGCCAGATCGGCCATGAGTTGTACATGAGAGGACCAATCCAAAGTAGAAGGTTACCAAGAGCGGTAGCAGCAAGCCACAAACCTTGACACAAGCCAAGCATACTTTTGGGAGCAACTTTTGATACAAATGATAATCCTAGAGGTGAGATAAATAACTCAGCAACTGTTAAGAAGAAGTAAGTAACGATAAGAACCCACCAATGAGCTTTTGCTGCCATTTGTTCTGCAATAGGAAGACCTCTGAATGCGTCTGCGGAAGGATAACCTTTCATGATTGAGAAAACGGCAAGGAACAAGAATGCCAAACCTGCAATGAACATACCGATGGCAATCTTTCTTGGGGTTGAAATCTCTTTACCGCGTCTTGCAAGGAATCCGAAAATTGCCATAATCATTGGAGTAAGGACAATAACAAAGAACGGGTTGATAGCTTGCCATACTTCAGGAGCAACTGCAGAAGAATCTACGAAGTCGCGGGCAAAGAATGAAAGGGACATACCGTTCTGGTGGAATGAGAACCAGAAGAAGATAACGATGCCTAAAACAGCAAATAATGCATACATTCTTTGTTTAATCTCTTTAGCCATAGCAGCTTTTTCCTCTGCCGTGTAGGTTACACTCTGTGTTACGGCTTTCTTTGCCGGATTCGGGAATGTTTTTTGCGAAACAAAGAAAATTACAAGAGAAATAAGCATGGCTGCAACAGAAGCAATGAATGAGTAGTGAATACCTTCATTGAAAATTTGCAGATATTGGAGACAAGAGGCTGTCATATCGGTGATAGCTCCTCCGGCAGCAGTCATAAGTTGCTGTAAGTTAGCAAGAGCTTCGGGAGCCATGTTTGCAGCATTATTAATGTACTCGTGGCAAAGGGCAGGAAGCTGTGCGTTATAAGATAATCCGTTTACTCCCAACCACCATTGGCGTAAAACCGGAGCGATGAACGGAGCAATTAGACCACCCACGTTGATGAATACGTAGAAAATCTGGAAACCTGAATCTCTCTTGTCTTTTGCAATTTTGAGAGCTTCTGGCCCTTGTTTTGCAGCCTCGGCTTCAAAATTATCATACATTTGACCTACAATTGCCTGCAAGTTACCTTTGAATAAACCGTTACCGAATGCAATCAAGAACAAAGCAACACAAGTAAGAGTTAATAACCAAGTTGTATTTTGCGATGTCGCGAGGATTGGAACAGATAGGATAATGTACCCTATTGCCATAACTACAAGACCCGTCTTAATGGTTCCTTTGTAGTTTTGCGTGCGGTCAGCAATAAGACCTCCGACAAGGCTTAAAATGTATATGCCGGCGTAAAAAAAGGAATAAATGGTACCACTGGCGGCTTCGCTCAAACCAAATTTAGAACATAGGAACAACACTAGCACGGCATTCATGATGTAATAGCCGAAACGTTCTCCCATATTACTTAGAGCCGCGGTGAGCAACCCTTTAGGATGATTTTTGAACATAACTTTTGTTTTTAATTTGTATTGGTAAATAATTAAATTTTTTCGTTCACGCTAATAGTCTGCAAATATAAATTATTTTTTTATCTTTAGTCATTGAAAACGTTTGAAACCTATCGTCATGTTGAAGAATAATAAAATTTTCAAGACATCGGATTTACAAAAATTGGATAAATATACGATTGAGAATGAGCCGGTAACATCATTAGATTTGATGGAGAGGGCGGCTACTGTTTTTACAGAAAAATTATTGATTTTTTTTCCCAATAGTCATATTTTTAACATTCTGGCCGGTTCTGGAAATAACGGGGGAGACGGGTATGTTGTGGCAAGATTGTTACATCAAAAAGGATTGAATGTCAAGGCTTTCGGTTTGCATGAAAACGATTGTCTCTCTCCGGATTGTGCCGTGAACAGGAAACGTTTCATTGATATGGGAGGATGTTATATTGAGGTGAAAAATCCGGATAATTTGCAGCCGGACGAAAATAGTGTGCTGGTGGATGCCATTTTCGGGGCCGGATTAAATCGTCCGGTAACGGGATTTTTGGGAGATATAATTCACCGGATAAATTGTTTGTCCCATCCGGTTGTAGCAATAGATATGCCATCCGGTTTGATGGGAGAGGATAACGGGGAAAATAACGGGGCGATCATAAAGGCCGATTACACGTTCACTTTTCAATTTCCTAAATTAGCCTTTATGTTCCCGGAAAATGTAGTTTACGTGGGACATTGGGAAGTGCTGGATATTCGTTTACACCCGATTATCTTGCGGGAGTATCCTGCTGCTTATTATTATCTGACAGAAGAAGTGGTTGCATCCCGGTTATTGATCCCGGGAAAGTTCTCTCACAAGGGGACTTTGGGTAATACCTTATTAATAGTAGGCTCTTATTCCATGATGGGGGCAGCCGTGTTAGCAGCCAAGGGGGCTATTCGGTCCGGAACGGGACTGCTTTCCGTGCATGTTCCCCGTAAGTTGAAAGAAATGATTCATCTCTCCGTGCCGGAGGCATTAGTTGAAGTGGATCGGAATGAATTTTGTTTTTCCGGTGTAGACAATCTTTCCCGTATCCAAGCGGTTGGGATTGGTTCGGGAATCGGGACTTCACCTGTCACGGCAGAAGGAATTCGTCAACTATTATCCGTGTGGCGAGGAAAGATCGTGTTGGATGCAGATGCCTTGAATTTGTTGGCAGCGAATTCAGGATTACTGGAACTTCTTCCGGATGGAGCAGTGCTGACTCCTCACCCGAAAGAATTTGAAAGATTAGCAGGAAAAAGTGTAAATGATTTTGATAGATTAAATAAATTAAGCACCTTTGCACGTCTACACCAAGTGTATGTCGTGCTGAAAGGTGCGCATACAATAATAGCTACCCCGGAGGGTGAATGTTACTTTAACATGACAGGTA
>NZ_JBCOSQ010000135.1:0-2822 GCF_040920905.1 Butyricimonas sp. RTP31003st1_G1_RTP31003_210430
GTTCCTACCACGTGCGAGCCCAGCAATCGGCAGGTACCCTACGCCACATGGGGATGGTATTTGCTGCCGCTTTGGCAGTTGCCGAAGAGAACGCGGCAGGAGGTAAGATCGTGACGGCTCCCACATGCGGGTCGGCCGGAGTCGTTCCTTCCGTGTTGTTCTTTTTGAAACACGATCAGGAGATTAGTGATAAACGAATTATAAAAGGTCTGGCCACGGCCGGGTTGATTGGTAACATCGTGAAAACCAACGGTTCCATTTCCGGTGCCGAGGTAGGATGCCAGGGAGAGCTGGGAACGGCTTGCGCTATGGCAGCCGGTGCGGCGGCCCAGATTCTGGGAGGTTCCCCGATGCAGATCGAGTACGCCGCGGAAATGGGATTCGAGCATAACTTAGGTTTGACGTGCGATCCCGTGGGTGGTTACGTGCAAATTCCCTGCATCGAGCGAAATGCCTTTATCTCGCAGAAAGCGCGGGAGTGTGCGATCTATTCTTTGTTCTCGGATGGCCGGCACAAGGTGTCTTTCGATGATGTGGTGGAGACCATGATGCAGACGGGTTGCGACATGCAGGCCAAGTATCGCGAGACAAGCCTCGGTGGTCTGGCCCGTATATACAGGGCTCCGTTGAAAAAATCGTAGCGTTGAATTCGGGGCTGACGAGCCGGAATGGTACATTAATTGTAACAACTAAGAATAGAAAATCGTAGATCTAAAGTTATACAAGGCTTATGGACAGGATTAAGTTAAAAGTTTTCGGGTTATCCTATCAGAGTATGTCACAAACCGGAGCGTACGCGCTGATTCTGGCGGAAGAGAACGATGCCTTCCGCATCCCCATCATTATCGGGATTGCGGAGGCTCAATCCATTGCCATACAGATGGAACACCTGCACTCGCAGCGTCCCTTGACGCACGATTTGATGAAGAGTCTGGCGGATAGTCTGGGAGTGGTTCTGGAAGAGGTTTATATATATCGTTGGGAATCCGGCATCTTTTACTCAGAACTGCGTTTCAGGAATGGCGAGGAACTGCTGAAGATTGATTCGCGTACTTCTGATGCCGTCGCCCTTGCCTTGCGCTATAATTGTCCGATTTACATTGCGGCTAGCGTGATTGCCAAGACAGCCATCCCGATCTCCGATCTTGCTGCGGGAGAATTTAGCGGGCAAAAGCCTGTTGAACCGGAGAAATCCGAAACAACCGAGTATAATTTCACGATAGAAGAATTAACCCGTTTACTGGATGAGGCCGTGAAGAACGAGGATTACGAGAGTGCCTCTCGTTTCAGGGATATGCTGAAAGCCAGGAAGGAGGAATAACATATAAAACATGAAAACAATGGATCGCATAAAACTTGACTACTCGAAGGTGTTATCGTTTGTAGGGGAAGAAGAGATCACCGTGCAACGAGAAAAAGCAACAAAAGCTCTAAAGGACTTGGAAGATGGAACTTGTAAAGGGAGTGACTTTTTGGGTTGGCTCGATCTGCCCGTCCACATCACGGATGATGAATTGAATCGTATTTCCGCTTGCGCCAATAAGTTAAGGGAGCAAACCGATGTTGTTGTCATCGTGGGCATCGGGGGATCTTACCTGGGAGCCAAAGCGGTGATCGAGGCCATGTCCGGTAGTTTTGATGCTTATTCCGGTACGAAAGTTGTTTTTGCGGGAAATAACGTGAGTGAGGACTATTTATACGAGTTACAGGCGTTCCTCAAAGATAAGAAATTCGGTATATGCGTGATTTCCAAATCGGGAACCACGACCGAACCTGCCGTGGCTTTCCGTTTACTGAAGGATCAATTGATCGAGCAAGAGGGAGTTGCCGTGGCAAGGGAGAGAATCGTGGCCATTACCGACGAGAAAAAGGGTGCCTTGCGAACGATGTCGGACCGGGAAGGGTACGAGACTTTCGTTATCCCGGACAATGTTGGGGGACGCTACTCTGTGCTGACCCCCGTGGGATTGCTCCCCGTGGCTATTGCCGGGTTTGATGTCCGAGCTTTAGTCAAAGGGGCCGTGGATATGCGGGCGTACAGCAAAGGTAACGGGGCAGAGCTTTCCGCCACATACGCTGCCGTTCGGAATGCCCTCTACGAAAAAGGGTATGTGATTGAGATCACTGTGAACTTCAACCCGAAATTACATTATGTTGCCGAATGGTGGAAACAGCTTTATGGGGAAAGCGAGGGAAAGGAGAATAAGGGTATATTCCCCGCCAGCGTTGACTTCACGACAGATTTGCACTCCATGGGACAGTATATACAGGAAGGACGTCGCAATCTGTTTGAGACGGTTCTTTCCATCGATAAAACGAAATACAGCTTGCAAGTGCCTTGCGATACCCATGACCTCGATAAACTGAATTATCTGGCTGGTAAACGCGTTGATGAGGTAAACAAGATGGCCGAACTAGGAACCCAACTCGCCCACGTGGATGGTGGGGTCCCGAATATCCGGGTCATTATCCCGGAACTGACGGAGTACTACTTGGGTCAGTTATTCTATTTCTACGAACTGGCTTGCGGCATCTCCGGCGGTATCCTTGGGGTAAACACCTTCGACCAGCCGGGCGTGGAGGCCTACAAGAACAATATGTTCATGCTGCTGGGTAAGCCAGGGTACGAGAAGAAATAAAAGGTTTATAAGGACTACCTCCACCGGCTCCCCCTTGCACAGGGGGAGAGACAAACGCGAGAAGGTGCTACAATGTTACAATGGAACGTGTTCTCCCCCTGTGTAAGGGGGAGTTAGAGGGGGTAGTTTTAATGTCAGCGCATGCTGACATTGACAAAGCGCCCCGCCAGGGGTCCATTACCT
>NZ_JBCOSQ010000136.1:0-2670 GCF_040920905.1 Butyricimonas sp. RTP31003st1_G1_RTP31003_210430
TTTCAATTAAGGTAATTAATCATTCTGGAATTCAAATCGTTATAAAGAATTTACCAACTATTTTTGGCCACATGGCCAAAATGGAACTTTTTACAGCTTTCAACTTTTATCTTTTAGTTTTTATCTTTTAACTTCATTTACTCCTCCACCGGTTCGAAATCTTCTTTACCAACGCCACAAAGCGGGCAAACCCAATCTTCCGGAATATCTTCAAATGCGGTTCCAGGTGCGATTCCACCATCTGGATCACCTACTGCAGGATCATAAATATAGCTACATACTGTGCAAATGTACTTTTTCATAGTCTTCATTGTTTTAAAGTTTCCAACAAATATAATAAACTCACCAGACATTACATGAATTTTTTCAATAAATTCAAGTGTTTATACGGGGCATAACGAAAATGGTTATCAAAAAATGTGAAAGATTTTACCACGGAACGTAAATTACTGAAAAGTTCAAAACTTGCTTTCCCGTGATACTTTCCGATTCCACTCATCCCCACACCCCCGAAAGGCAAACGGGGATTTGCCAGATGCACGATTGTGTCGTTCACACAAGCCCCTCCCGAAGAGGTTCGGTTTAAAACTTCACGAGCCTCTCGCTCGGGTCCGAAATAATACAAGGCCAAGGGTTTCTCCCGCTTATTCACGAAACGAATCACGTCATCTATCTCCCGGTAGGTCAGTACGGGTAGAATGGGACCGAATATCTCTTCCCGCATGATCGGACTATCAGACTCCACGTCAATCAGTACCGTAGGAGCAATATACTTTTCCTCCACGTTCACCTCACCCCCGACAACCACCTGTCCGGAAGAGTGCATCAAGCGCGCTAACCTTTCTGTCCCCTCCCGGTGAACAATCCGCGGATAATCAGGACTTTCATACGGGCAATCCCCATAAAATCGTTTCACGGCCAGTCTTACGGCCTCAACAAACTCTGTCCTTTGATCTTCATGCACAAACACGTAATCGGGGGCAACACACGTCTGCCCGGCATTGATAAACTTTCCCCAAGCCGTACGACGAGCCGCAATCTCCACGTTCGCACCACGCCCCACGATACAAGGACTTTTCCCGCCCAACTCTAAAGTTACCGGGGTTAAATGTTTCGCCGCCATTTCCATAACATGTTGTCCGAAACGGGGACCTCCCGTGAAAAAAATATAATCAAAATGCTCTCTCAACAACTGCTCCACCACATCCCCTTCTCCATCAAACACAGATACATAAGCGGGTTCAAAAACTGCCGCAACAATCTTCTTTATAACCTCCGCCGTTGCCGGCGCAAAAGGAGACGGTTTCAACACAACACAATTCCCGGCAGAGATGGCACCGATTAAAGGTTCCAACAATAATTGAAACGGGTAATTCCAAGGGGCGATGATCAATACAACACCATACGGCTCGTACATGATCCGGCTTTTCGAGGGCCAAAAAGCCAACGGGGTTGCCCGTCGTCGGGGTTTCACCCACCGTCTCAGATGTTTCACGTGATAGTCAATCTCCCCCAACACCATACCGATCTCCGTCAGGTAAGCCTCTCCCCCCGACTTTCTCAAATCACTCCACAAAGCCGCATTTATCTCTTCCATCTGTCCGGTAATAGCCCGCCTCAACGCCCTCA
Organism: Butyricimonas sp. RTP31003st1_G1_RTP31003_210430; assembly: GCF_040920905.1. Lineage (NCBI taxonomy): Bacteria > Pseudomonadati > Bacteroidota > Bacteroidia > Bacteroidales > Odoribacteraceae > Butyricimonas > Butyricimonas sp. RTP31003st1_G1_RTP31003_210430. Next base: position 1,630 of record NZ_JBCOSQ010000136.1, read on the forward strand.
AACGTCCTATCCTGCAAGCGACCTCCCTTGTCATTCCCTTATCAAAAAACTCCCGTAAAGGAATCGTGTACTCCTCTTTTCTAGTTTCCGATTCTACCATATCTCAATCATTCCTGTATCATGTTGTTATAAATACTAAAACAAAGGTATATTTTATTTTGACAAAAAACCTTTTCTCCATCGAATCGTTATATCCGGAGAGAAACAAAAAACAAAATATGAAAATAGGTGCTTTATATGCCTTACTATCAGTCATAACATGGTCGATCATCAGTGTCATCACCCGTTTTTGCCTGTTAAACTACGAGGCCAACATTCTCGTGTTCGCCTCCATGCAGATTTTCGCCGGGGGAGTCGCGCTATTACTTATCCGAAAACCTGTAACCGCAGAAGGCTGGAAAGCAGGTGTCGGTTATTCATGGCTGTACACGTTACTGCAAATATTCCGGAATTTCTTTCTAGCCGCAGTTTACCTGTACATCACCAGTACCGAAACCAGCTTGTTAATCAACATAGAAGTTGTAGTAACGGCAATACTGGCCTACATCTTTTTCAAGAGAAAACCCCACAGTAGCGACATCGTGGGGATGCTCGTGATCACGGTCGGCATTATCCTGTTTATCCGTACCCTCCCGGAAGCCATACAACTACGGGTCTCCATTCTCGTCTCCCTGGCAGTTCTGGCAAGCTGTACACGAGCCATCGTGGTAGAGAAAACCACTATCGCCAGTCCCAACACCTCCGTACGCCAAAAATGCGGGATCTCCGGATTCACCATGTTCTGGGGTGGCACGTCGGTCATACTTTTCTTAATCCTGATCGCCCTCGTGGAACACTATTTTGCCAAGGAACTTATGGCCATCCCGTTTTCAATGCTCTACCTGCCTAAGCTCACCGAGATATTCCACCCGATGACGATTATTGCCGCCTGCGTGACAGGTTTCCTACTCACCTCACTCTCCACGTACCTATACTACGCCACCCTGCAAACGGCAACTGCCGAAACCTTCATGACCTTCCGGGCCTTCCAGCCCATGCTAA
>NZ_JBCOSQ010000137.1:0-2487 GCF_040920905.1 Butyricimonas sp. RTP31003st1_G1_RTP31003_210430
ATATACGACTGGCTTACCACGGACATCTGGACCGCCAACGGAAAATTTCAATGGGACTACAACCACTTGTATGATCTCTACTATCAGGCAGGAGTTCCTCTTGAAAGGCAACGCGTAGCCAGCCCGTTTATCTCGCAGGCACTTTCCAGCTTGAAACTCTACCGGGCCATAGATCCGGACACATGGGGCAAAATGATTAACCGGGTCAACGGGGTCAACTTTACCGGGTTATACGGGGGTACTTCCGCCATGGGCTGGCAGTCCATCACCCTCCCGGAGAACATGACCTGGTCATCCTATTTTAAATTTCTCCTTTGCACGCTGCCGGAAGAGGCCAGAGAAAACTACTTGCACAAACTCTCCGTGAGCATGGAGTTTTGGCGAAACAAAGGCGGCTGTCTGGCAGAAGAGACCATCGCCAAACTCCGACGAATGGGAATCCCGATCACGGTTAGCGAAACGACAAATTACAAGACAGATAAAAAGCCCGTGCGCATGGATTATCAGGATGATGTACGTATTCCGGAGTTCAAAGAACTCCCCACGTTCAAACGTATCTGCATTTGTATCCTGAAAAACGATCATGCCTGTAAATACATGGGGTTCGCCCCCTCGAAAGCCGAACGGGAACGCCGGGCCAAGGTGATGCAAAAATATAAATCTATCATGGAATCTTATGGAAGAATATAAAAGTCCCGTATACAACGTTATTTCCGTCCCGATTGATAAGGTGGTCGCCAACACCTATAACCCGAACGTGGTGGCTCCCCCGGAAATGAAACTATTGGAACTATCCATCTGGGAAGACGGCTACACGATGCCCTGCGTTTGTTACTACATCCCAGAAAAGGATATTTATGAACTCGTGGACGGTTTTCACCGCTACAAAGTCATGAAAACATCCCAACGGATATTCGAACGAGAAAAGGGATTACTCCCCGTAGTCGTCATCAACAAAGATATTTCCAACCGTATGGCCTCCACCATCCGGCACAACCGGGCAAGAGGTACGCATAGCATCGAATTAATGACCGAAATCGTGGCCGAACTGACCAAAGCCGGAATGTCCGACACTTGGATCATGCGTAATATCGGAATGGATAAAGACGAATTGTTACGCCTGAAACAAATCTCCGGGCTGGCAGAATTATTTGCAGACAAGGAATTTAGCCTGACAAGAGATGATTAGTTTATCTTCCAGTCCCCGATGTTTCTCTCCTTCGGGTCGAAGTTAACACCGATTTTCATGAGTTTCCGCCCATCGACGGTATAGGGAATAAGATAACCCCGATCGTCAATCTGGGCGAGGGCTTGCTCTGCACTGCCGTCCAGCTTAAACTCGAAGACGTAAATGTAGTCGGCAGTTTTCACAACGGCATCGGCTCGTCCCTTGGCACTTCGCACTTCGGTTTCGGAGAATTGTCCCATGAGCTTGAAGACAAGGTAAAAAATGGTCTGATAATGACGTTCCGTGCGGTCGTTCAGCTCGTAAGAGATTCCGGCAAAGAAAGCTCGCAGGCGGGTAAGGAAGGCATCGGGATCACCTTCCCGTAGCTCCCGGATGAATTTACCGATATAGAAACTCGTGTCCGTTTCCTTAATCGGGGTATAGAACGGGGTAACAAAGTTGAGGAAACCGTATTTTACTTCCTCGTTGGGGAATCCCAATGTGTATATTTGAAATTCGTTATCGTATTTTTTGATAGTCAAGTAACCACTCTGGTAGATCATAGGAACAGGGTTATCGATGTCGGCCCGATCGTCAGTGAGTGATGCGGCAGAAACCTCTATACCGTCGAGTTCTCGCAGGTCAAAATCAGTCTTCTTCAGTATCTCGACAAGAAAGGTAGGAGTTCCGCTAGCGAACCAGAAATTATCGAACATGGTCGTGTCAAGCACGTTAAGTATGCTGAACGGATTATAGACACCCACCATATCTCGGTAGTTGAAGTGATACCCGTCATACATACGGGTGAGGCGTTCCATGCAAGCCTCCCCGTCAAGGTGGTTTGCCTCGGCCAACAACTTTAATTCCGGGGCGAAATTCTCACGGATCTCTTCCCCGGTAAGACCGCAAAGCGTGGCGTACCGGGGATCGAGACTAATATCTTTAAGTTGATTGAGATTACTGAATATTCCCATCTGGGCAAACTTGGTTACCCCGGTGATGAAAACAAGACGCAACCACGGGTCGGCACTTTTTAGCACGGAATAGAATGCGGTCAGCGTGTCCCGGAAGGCTTTCTGCAAAGTCTCGTCATGAAAACTGTTGAGCAAGGGTTTGTCATACTCGTCAATCAAGACAACAACACCCCGTCCGGTTTTCTCATACGCTTTTCGAATGACTTCCATGAAACGACCGGAGTGAGTGATACCCTTCCCCCCGGTTTCATAAATCTCTTCCCAGTACAGTAACTGCCGCTCCAACATATCATGCAATCGATCGGGCGAATCGTATTTCTCAGCATTCAGGTCTAGGTGTAGCAC
>NZ_JBCOSQ010000138.1:0-2272 GCF_040920905.1 Butyricimonas sp. RTP31003st1_G1_RTP31003_210430
ATGCCGCCAGTGTCGGCGTTTCCGGCAGGCTTTTGAGCGTGTCGCACACGTGGGCGCACAGCCGCCCGTCCTTGCTGAACGGTTCAAGTTCCAAGTAGTTGTCCATTTTCCGGCTGTTGTGCAGCAGCCATGTTACCTTTTCGTCCAGTTCCTTGCAGGACGCTTCCAGCTCCGCTTCGGGAGCGGGAAGTAATAATGATGTAATCCGTTGTTCCATATTTGAATAAATTGATTTGTTTTCTGTACGTTACCCGGTAGCCCATAGCCAAAACTTTTGGATTAGCCGCCAAACCACGTGATAAAGGAACATGGCGGCAAGCATAAGAAAACCTGCCCGCAGGAAATATTCTTCAATGCGCTGCCAAACGCTCGTTTTTCGTTCGGGCATCAGTATGTCCGCCACTTCCTCAAAGGTCTTGCAGGCGAAAATCGCTTGCCGGAACTCGTCTGCGCTGTTCCAGCATTCTTCCTTGAACCACCGTGTCTTGGGGTATCGTTCCGCTACCAGTTCTTGCAGTTTTCGTAGTGGGAACGGTTCGGGGTTGTCCCCGTACTCGTATTCAATGGAAATCACACGTCCCTGCATCCTGATACAATATCCGAATATCCCTTGCCACTTCACTTTGTGCGCCCCCTTTTCAACATATTTCGTCCCGGTTGCATCCACTACAATGTAGTTCTTCCGCTTCTTCAACAACTCGGTATTGGTCGTTGTGTACAGTTCTTCCTTGCGAAACACGTATATCATGTTGCCTTTGGGGGCAAAGCTGAATATCGGGTATTTAAGTCGGGCTTTCATTGTAAATAGTCTATTGTTTTATAAAAGCAAAATAAAACAGGGTAACACCTACCACAACCCCGAAAAAGATACAACCTGTAATAATGAAAGCCCAATCGGGGTAATGGAAATCAAGTTCTTCATAAGGAATGGCAGTTTTCTTTATACATCTGTTCCATACCCATATAAGAACTTTTCCCAATCTCTTTACTGTGATAAGGCTACTCATATTGTTAATGGTGAATTATATTTTTCCTTGTCGGTATAATGGTTCAGCAGGGAACGGCTTGTCCGTTATCCTGCGTTGTTAGCATTATTTTTTTGTTTCATCCATTGCAAAAGTAAATTTTCAATCTCTTTTACACCTGTTTCCTTAGCCAAAGCAAGAGGGGTGCTGCCGTTACTATCTTTTACATCAAGGTCTGCATGATATTCTAAAAGCAACTTCACCAGTTCTATGTTATTATTGGCAATGGCTTCCATAATCGGATATACTTTATAGGTGTCGCATGGACTTTGGCAACCATTTACGTTAATGCCATGCTCCAGCAAGATATGGGCTAACTTTACGTTAGACAATTTGCAGGCGTATGTCAGGAGCGTAAGTCCATACTCATCGCTATATACTCTATCGTTTATGTCCTTGTATCTGGTAAGGGCATATTTTAGTACATCTTCTTTGTCAAAGTAGATTGCCGTATAGAGTATATCAAACTCGTAACAATCGTTACCCATTGCCATAGGTTCATCTTTTGCTGCCAGCAACTGTTTAATGGTTTCCATATCATTGTTGCGGCAAGCAACCCCTAACGGATAAAGCTGGTAGGTTGCATCCCGTATAGTATCTTGCAGCAATGTGCTTGCTTTCACGCTATCCAAACAACAAAAAAGCGTTGCAAGAAAAAGTAATGTCCTATTTACTATCTTCATATTTACTTTTTAAGTCGCACGTTAATGGTTCAGCAGGGAACGGTTTGCCGTTATCCTGCGTCGTTAGTTGTATTCTTTATTTTGCTCCGGAACAATAGAAAAGCACCAGACAAACAGACTATAAATGGTATTTCAACAGTCCATAAACAAAGTGTTTCTGTACCACACAATAAAATAAGCAATATGGGTACAAGAAAAAATGAAATAAAGCTATATATATTATTATATCTAATTACCGGGAAGTAGTTCAGAAACAATGAGAATGTCCCAACTGAAAACATTATTACTCCAATTATAGCCCAAGTTAAAAAGATCCCTTCATAAACAATGTTTATATTATCATATGATGATTGCTTTGTATTTTGAAACAATAACCATACGGCACAAAAGGTACATAACAAACTGAAGCATAATATACCCAACCATGTTTTCAGCAACAATTTAATTATATAGTTTTTCTGTTTCATATTCTTTGTCTTTTTACAGCTAATGGCTTGACAAGGAGCTGCGTTTAGCAGCTAACTTGGCTCGTTATCGGTGATTTATTTTGCGATGCCTACACAT
>NZ_JBCOSQ010000139.1:0-2071 GCF_040920905.1 Butyricimonas sp. RTP31003st1_G1_RTP31003_210430
AGTACTCCCCGGTAACACCTCCATATCAGTCCGATAGTCCAGTTTCATATACGAAGGCCGGTAAGGTATGGAAGTCGTTATCTTTTTACGCCTACGATCAATCGTCAGCACCACGTTACGGAACATGGCTCCCCCAACAATTCCCGCAACACCCAATTCACGTAAATAAGATTCATCACCTAACACGAATGCTGACACGCCATTACCAAACACGTTATTCCCAAATGCCATCGTGCCTATCAACACACTTTTCACCACCGGCACTTTCTTGTACAAAAATTCATTATACTTAAATTCACCCGGAATATTCTCGTCAATTTTTAACCTCTCCACGTATTCCGGTAAGATTGCCGTGTGCCCGGCCAAGTCCAGCACGAAACCAGCGACTTCCCCGTTCACGACCAAATCCAAGATAATCTTCCCGTCCACTTCCCGGTAATCCCGGACCTCTGTCGATGTGTTCTTTGTCTGCGCCCATGTCAAACATGATAACAAGCAGAACAATGATAATATCAATATTTTCATTCGTTATAGATTTACATTTACCTAAAATCTCTTGATCTCGACTTTCCTTTCTCGTCCCTCTTTCAAAATAATAATATAAGCCGAATCACCCTCTATCGCATCCAAAAGAGCATCTATCTCCAACTGGCTCTGTGCCACGCTGGAAAGATTCTTGCCATTGATATTCACGACCCGATCGCCAAATTCAAGCTGATCCTTCAAGTTATCCCAAACGGTTGTCACCTCGAAATGTCCCTTCACGGGTAATATTCCCACGTTCCAGGTTTTAGGGGCACCACCCGCGTCAACAATCTCTTCGCCATACGGAAAAAAATAGAAACGTTCCCGCATATAATCAATAACGATCTTGCCATAACGCAACATATCAATGCCGATGATACTCATTCCCATATTGATCGTAATACTTCCCACGTTAGTAAACTTTTTATCCAGAAAAGTCATCTCCCCGATAGCCACCTTGTCAATTTCAACCGGTTGTCCGACACCGCTAATTCCGACCATATTCACGCCTATTGCCTCCGCCACTTTTATATTTTTGACCTTATCTTTCAGATCACCATAGTCGATGGAAGAAAGTAATAAAAGTCCCGATGCTCCCGTGTCGAACAAAACCCGTTTTGACACACCCCCAAAATCGACATCCACAATAGAATGGCTGGACTGTCCCGGAAACATCCGGACCCCATCCGTGATTTTCAAGCCTGCCGGACGATAAGGATAATTGATCACCATAATCTTTTCCCGTGAGTCAAACGTAATTACCGACCGGGCAAAAGCATCCCCTCCCAGAATTCCTGCCACACCAAGCTCCCGGAAGAAGCCTGTTGCGGGGAATATCATGGTTTCCAAACGGGGCAATCTATAATTCGGACTTAATTCCACATCATGCAAGATTCCGGTTTGGAAACTAGTCCCCGCCCGGTTGATGTCAGACACGCTTGTTGATGTTCCCGTACTTGTCGCTTTCATGTCGACAGCCACGTCCCGCATAGTTCCCGTTTTTCCACCCGTATCCACGATATATTTCACTTTTATCCCATTCACGGTGACAGGAATAATGATCTTTTCCCGAATTAATTCGTAATGAATCGTGTCACACACACGACGGGTAACTTGTTGCCCGAAAACACCTGCCGAAAACAATACCAACAGGCCAAAAATGAATACGATTGTTCTCATATCACGCATTGGGTGTAAATAACTATTTTCCCGCTAGTTTACTCGCTGCCACGACGGCCTGATAAGCATTCAAGATTCCCCCGGACAAACACAAATCATCGAAAAGAAATAAATCCTGTGTCTTCTTTCCCCCGACTTCAATACCTTTTTCGACCTCGACTCCCTTTCTGGAAGTCACGGATGCCAACAGAATATCACGAATTTGTGAACCTGTCAAGTTGGGATAATAGGCTTTAATCAAAGCAGCAACCCCGGCAACGGATGCCGATGCAAGTCCCATTCCTGTTCCCGTTTGATAAGTATCACCCGTGTAAGCGGCATACACGCTGACACCAGGGGCATATAAATCTAATTCTTTCGCTCCATA
>NZ_JBCOSQ010000140.1:0-1859 GCF_040920905.1 Butyricimonas sp. RTP31003st1_G1_RTP31003_210430
TTCGTTTAACGAATCAAAAAATGATAGTGTAAAGTGGTTGTCAGACCCGTAAAGTGGGGACTGGTTGCAGGGACTGTCTAAATATCGTTTAGGCAGTCCTTTTGCTATTGTCTTAATAATTTCCGGGTTAATGTTTCCGGGGCTTGGAGGTGTTCCGGGAGGTATTCCGCTTGGTTGGCCCGGGAGGGACAGATGTCGATGCCCCCGCGACGGGTGTAGATACAGGATACTGCGAGAATCTCCGGGTGGAAGAGGTCCCACAAGCGTTTGTAGGTCATTTCACATATCTCTTCGTGGAAGTGGTTCTCGTTTCGCAGGGAGACGATGTATTTCAAGAGGGAGGTATGATCCGGCAGGCAGTCGGCTTGCATGTGGATGTAGATGCTACCCCAATCGGGTTGTTTCGTGATCTTGCAGTTACTCCGTAACAGGTGGCTACATACCTTGATTTCCCCTCTTCCGGTTGTCCGGCTTTCCAGTAATGCCGGGTTTTCATTGTACTCGGTGAAGGTTTCCCGTTCGATGCCGGGCGTGGCTTCCAATAGCGTGTAATCTTGAAAATCGAAATACGGTTTTTCGGAGGCTTGACGGAAAAACGTGGCTTCTACACGGGTTTGCAGTATTTGTTCGAGGTCCGATTTCACGATTTGGAGGTATGTTTCTACGCCCGAGGGAGTGTCTTCCCCGAGGCGGGTCATGTTTAAGGAGTTCAAGTATAGTTTCAGCGATTTACTTTCCACGATACATGGGCTGTTGGCCGGGTATACCAGTTTTAGAACACCGCACACGGGTAAGCCGTTTCGGGCCAAGAATCCGGCCTCGTAGGCGTGCCAAGTGTCGAATCCCCGGAACAATTCTTCCGGGGTATAAATATCGTAAATTTCCCGGTTCAGGCTACGCGGGACCGGAACGAGAATTGACGGGCAATAATCGGTCGGGTAGGCAACTTGTTGGCCGAGGACTTTGGATTCAATACTCATGATTAGAAGTTTTGCATGTTGTATAATTTCGTATAGATGCCATCCAGAGCCAACAGTTCTTCATGGCGTCCCCGTTCCACGATTTTACCCTCGTGGAAAACGCAGATCATGTCGGCGTTGCGGATCGTTGAAAGACGATGGGCCACGACGATGGAGGTGCGGTTTTTCATCAGGTTATCGAGGGCCTCCTGCACGAGCTTTTCCGACTCGGTGTCCAGTGCGGAGGTCGCCTCGTCGAGGATCATGATGGGCGGGTTTTTCAACACGGCCCGGGCGATGCTCAAGCGTTGGCGTTGTCCACCGCTTAATTTGCCCCCGCGGTCCCCGATACAGGTGTCATATCCTTTCTCGGTTTGCATGATAAACTCGTGGGCATTGGCAATCCGGGCTGCCCGTTCGACCTCTTCCCGGGTGGCCGATTCGACGCCGAAGGCGATGTTATTAAAGATAGTATCGTTAAAGAGGATCGGGTCTTGGTTCACGTTCCCCATGAGTTCACGTAAGCCGTGTAACGACACGTCCTTGATGTTGATGCCGTCGATTAGGATTTCACCCTTGATCACGTCGTAGAAACGGGGCAAGAGATCGACAAAGGTACTCTTCCCGGAGCCGGATTGTCCGACGAGGGCAACGGTCTGTCCTTTTCCTATTTTGACATTCACGTCCTTTAGGACGATGCGGTCCGGACGGTAAGCAAAACTCACGTTGCGGTACTCGATCTCTTTATTGAACCCGTTTAACGGTTTCGGTTGTTCGGGTTCCAGTATGGTCGATTCGGCATTTAGTATCTGGTCGATACGGTCCATGGCGGCGGCTCCTTTCTGGATGCTGTATAGTGCCGTGGAGAATTGTTTTGCCGGGTTGATGATCGAGTAGAAG
>NZ_JBCOSQ010000141.1:0-1557 GCF_040920905.1 Butyricimonas sp. RTP31003st1_G1_RTP31003_210430
CTTTATACTGTGTGTTTATGGGGCAAAGGCCCAAGTCGCAGATACGACACAACAATATGATATTTTTTATTCTTCGCCTAAAACTTACGAACTAGCTGGAGTGCGAGCTGTTGGGGGAGGGGAGAATTATGATGAGGATTATTTGGCACAGATGGCTGGATTGTCAATCGGGATGGCGGTACAGATTCCCGGAGAAACAATCACTCGTGCAATTAAGAGATTGTATGGGCATGGAATCTTTTCAGATGTATCTATTGCCATAGATAAGATCGAAGGGGATAAAGTTTATTTGGCTTTATATATAAAGGAGCGTCATAAACTTTCCAAGATTAATTATGTCGGGCTGAAAAAAGCAGAGGAGAATAAAATCAAAGAAAAGATGAATTTGTTACCGGGTGCCCAGGTGACAGATTTGATGAAGTCAAATCTAAAGATGCAGATCGAGAAGTATCTGAAAGAAAAGGGATATTATAACACGAATATCAGGATTATTCAACGTGATGATCCGGACCATAGTAATTTCGTGATCTTGGATGCTATCGTGGAGAAACATAATAAGATCAAGATTGACGAGATTATCATTACCGGAAATAAGTTAATGAAAGATGGTCGTCTGAAAGGTGCCATGAAGAAGACGAAAGAGAAATCTCTTCGTAATTTCTTCAAGTCGGCTAATTATATAGAAAAAAATTACGATGAAGATAAATTCCTTCTTGTTGATAAGTATAACGAGAAAGGTTTCCGGGATGCTGTGATCCTTTCGGATAGCGTGGTACAGATTTCACCTAAGCGGGTAAAAATTTATATTGATGTACAAGAAGGAAACAAATACTATTTCAATAATATTACATGGGTGGGTAACACCATTTATGGTTCAGATGTTTTGAGTGATGTGTTGAATATCAAGAAAGGTGATGTTTATAACAGTAAATATCTTGAGGAACGAATGACATCTGATGATGATGCTGTTTCTAATCTATATCAGAATAATGGTTACTTGTTCTCCCGGTTGGTTCCGGTGGAGACTATATCCGGAGAAGACTCCATTAACTTGGAAGTCCGGGTGGTTGAAGGCCCTCAAGCGACGATTAACAAAGTAATCATCAAAGGAAATAATCGTACGCACGAGCATGTAATTCGTCGGGAATTATATGTTTACCCGGGAGAATTGTTCAGTCGTGAGGATATTATACGAAGTGCCAGAGAGTTGGCGAATATGGGACATTTTGACCCGGAGCAGATTAAACCCGATTTGGCAAATGTGAATGCAGAGGCAGGAACGGCTGATGTCGTATTTGGTTTAGTTGAAAAAGCGAATGATAAAATCGAACTTTCCGGAGGTTGGGGAGCCGGTATGATCATTGGTTCTGTGGGATTGACCTTCACGAACTTCTCTATTCGTAATATATTTAATTGGGATTCTTACCGGCCTCTGCCGCAGGGAGATGGTCAGACGTTTAGTTTGAAGGCTCAGACGAATGGTAAATACTATACTTCTTTCAGTTTGTCTTTCCGTGAACCTTGGTTAGGTGGAAGAAAGCCGAATTCATTGAGTGT
>NZ_JBCOSQ010000142.1:0-1370 GCF_040920905.1 Butyricimonas sp. RTP31003st1_G1_RTP31003_210430
AGGTCGCCAGTTTCAACGGCGTGCTACAGTTTAGCTGCAGTCTTTTACCGCTGACTTGGCGTCCCGCCTACGCGCCCTTTAAACCCAATAAATCCGGATAACGCTCGCATCCCCCGTATTACCGCGGCTGCTGGCACGGAGTTAGCCGATGCTTATTCGTCAGGTACTGGCAAGAAGGTACACGTACCTTTTATTCTTCCCTGGCAAAAGAGGTTTACAGGCCATAGACCATTCTTCCCTCACGCGACTTGGCTGGTTCAGGCTCTCGCCCATTGACCAATATTCCTCACTGCTGCCTCCCGTAGGAGTCTGGACCGTGTCTCAGTTCCAGTGTGGGGGACCTTCCTCTCAGAACCCCTAGACATCGTCGGCTTGGTGGGCCGTTACCCCGCCAACTACCTAATGTCGCGCGTGCCCGTCCCGTACCACCGGAATTTTAAATGAAAGATCATGCGATCCTCCAGTGTTATGGGATGTTAGTCCACGTTTCCGCGGGTTATCTCCCGGTACGGGGTTGGTTGCACACGTGTTACTCACCCGTGCGCCGGTCGCCGGCGAAGTATTGCTACTCCCCGCTGCCCCTCGACTTGCATGTGTTAAGCCTGTCGCTAGCGTTCATCCTGAGCCAGGATCAAACTCTTCATGGTAAAGTTATTTACAGAAATTTTGTTCTGGCCGGGTCATGTGTTTCATGAATCTCGACTACCGTCGATTTCGATTCACGCTCGCTACGTTGTTTATTTTCACGTCAATATTGTTAAAGAACTCTTCTTGTCATTTTCATCGCCCTCGCTTTTTCAGGAGCGAAAGCGGATGCAAAGATAAGGCGTTTTTATCTTTCCTTCCAAATCTTTTTCGAAGTTTTTTCAAACTTTTTTTCGAGGGCCTCGTTTAAGGGACTTCCCGCCGTAAAAGATCGTCATCAACACCACCAGAACGCCGCCTCCACGTGAACTCGACTCCCTCTTTCATCCTCCCCCTGTCCCGTTTTAGCGGGTGCAAAGATAAGGTAAACATTTACCCTTTTCCAAACTTTTCAACCACTTTTTTTCAAACTTTTTTAATCGACACTGGAATCCAGACTTTTAGAACGAGAAGAGCCAGGCTAGAACCAACCCGGGAAGCGGGAGGAAACGGGGTAAACCCCCTTCAATACCCGGACAGGCACGCTTCAAGGACACTCACGAACGCCTTTGAAACGTCTTTGATTCGAATGTGATACGTCTTTGAACCCTGCCTTCTCCCTCTCTTCAACGGGAAAACTACGGGAAATGGACTGCCTCACAGCCCTCACACCAGGGTTAGGCCGGGGATCCACTAGGGCATGAACATACCATCTACATACCATGAACTCTCCCCGGAGTTCATGA
>NZ_JBCOSQ010000143.1:0-1048 GCF_040920905.1 Butyricimonas sp. RTP31003st1_G1_RTP31003_210430
CCGTCAATGTACAGGTTATGAGAATGATTGAAGACGGTTCGTAACGGTTCGCTTAACCAATAAGTGTCCACCCCTCTCAGCACTTCTTTTAACCGGGAATAATAATCCTGCATTTTCTGAAGTTTATCAACAAAACCGTCATATCCTTCCATGGGAGAATAACGCCCGGCTAATAACTCGTATTCCAGTTTTTCGGAAGCGTTCATTAAATTGTAATCCGACAAATCGGCGAACGAGATCCCGTAATTCCCACTGTATGACAGCCGTAACTGGCCTGACTCCGGTGATTTCGTTTCCACGACAATCACCCCGTTAGCCGCCTTCGACCCGTAGATAGCCGTGGACGCTGCATCTTTCAAGATCGTCACGCTTGCCACCCGATCCATATTTAGGTTAATGATGGTTTCCAGCGTGGTCTCCACACCATCCAAGATGAACAAGGGCTGATTGGGGTCGTTCTCAAACTCTGTCTGCAATCCGACCACACTCGTCTTTCCCCGGATTTCAATTTTGGGCATACGATTCGGGTCTGATCCCCATTGTTTGTTCTCCAAGACCAGCATGGCCGGGTCCAGCGTTTTCAAACTCTGGATGATATTCTGAGCACCAACCATTTTCAATTCCTTGGCCGAATAGGTGGATGCCGACCCCGTGTAACTATTCTTATCCCGGGAGTAGATACCCGTGATGATCACTTCCTCAAGACCTTCTACTTCCTCTTCCATCGTGACGATCACTTTCTTTCCCGGAGTCACGTCCTTTTCCACCGGTTTCATCCCGATAAACGAGAAGACCAGCATGGTTTTCCCCGCCTTTGTTGCCGGGAAACGGAATGCACCGTGCGTGTCCGTGGAAGTACCCGTTTGGGTCCCTTTCAACAAAACGGTCACTCCGGGTAACGGATTACCCTCCGTGTCCATGACTTCTCCCTCGTAAAATCCTAGTTTCTGATTTTCCGGTTTCCCTGCCGCTACAACCGAATCTTGCCGTGTGGAAGTTCCCGATAAAAGATCGATCTCTCCCCGGCTTGAACCACTCGTCCCGGCTC
>NZ_JBCOSQ010000144.1:0-983 GCF_040920905.1 Butyricimonas sp. RTP31003st1_G1_RTP31003_210430
TAAACGATCGTTTTTTTATAGGAAATGATGTTTATGCGGACAGCTTCTATGCGTTATTGCTGTTTAAGTATAGCGTACAGAACACATGGCAATAAATCAGGACTCGTGGTAGGGTTAGTGCGCGAAGCGTATCCAGTCGGGTCGTAATCTTCGAAATTGCCGGTATAAACACGAGCTTTTGTTAAAAAACAATCAATGATAACGACTGATAAATTAAACTGGTATGCCGCCTATACCCGTGTAAATCAAGAATTGGTCATTAAAAAGAAATTAGACGAATTAGGAGTAGAAAATTACCTGCCGCAGGAAGAGCGGGTACGTGAAACTCCACTTGGTCGAAAAAAGATCCGGGTTATCCTGATTCACGGGATGATCTTTATCCGGACAGATAAAGCGACTAGTTTTTCTTTACTGAACGATCACATGCTGAATGTCGTTTATTTGAAAGATCGTGAAGGACGTCATTCACTGATCATCCCGGATAAACAGATGGAAGATTTCATGTTTTTATTGGACTTTTCAACCGATGGTGTGGAAGTGCTTAATAAGGATCTGAAAAGAGGTGATCGTGTACGAGTGATCAAAGGGCCTTTGCTGGGCTTGGAAGGAGAACTGGTACGCTTGAAAGGACACAAGCGAGTCGTCATTCGTTTGGATGGTGTGGCATCTATTGCCACGTCTTATATACCAAGTTCGTTTCTGGAAAAAATAGAGTAATAGGAATCAATGGAAAAGAATTTATTTCGAGAAGTGTACAAGCAGGTGTGTGGATTGGCATTGAAAGATTGTCCCCCCTCGTCCTTGTCTGGACTTTTGCATGGTTACTTGTCGGTTTATTCGATGGTACGTGTGTATCCATGGTTAGAAGACGAGTATGGTAACCTTTGGGATATTCATGATAGAATACGAGAGATTGCTAGAGTGATTCAGGAATTGTTGAAAGATAAAGATATTCCGGTGGATACTCGTGCGGGGTATGTGGT